>JBDUBN010000227.1:0-4951 GCA_040004085.1 Novosphingobium sp. | reverse complement strand
CGCCTCGTGCTGGTCGATAACGGCACGGCCAAGGATTACGATGGCAGCATGGAAAACTACATCGACTTCGTACTGGGCCGCAACCAGCCGAAGGGCGAAGGCAAGGTCAAAGGTCCAAAGCTCGACAAGAAGGCCGCCGCCAAGGCCCGCGACGATCTGCGGTTGCTCAAGAACAAGGTGACCACCACCGAAGCCGCGATGGTGCAACTACAGGCGCAGATGACGCTGATCGACCACGCCATGTTCGACCCGTCCAGCGCCTCGCCCGAACTGGCCACGCTGACCATGAGCGAACTGTCGCGCCGCCGCAGCGCGGTGGCCGATGACCTCGCCAGCGCCGAAGCCGAATGGATCGAAGCCGGTGAAGCGCTTGATTCGTTGATGACATGAGCGAACCCGCTTTCGACGCAATTGTGTTGGGCGCGGGTGCCGCCGGATTGATGTGCGCCGCACAGGCGGGGCAGCGCGGCAAGCGGGTGCTGCTGATCGATCACGCGGATGAAGTGGGCAAGAAAATCCTGATCTCAGGCGGCGGGCGCTGCAATTTCACCAATCTGAACACCGCGCCTGACCGGTTCCTGTCGGCCAACCCGCACTTCGCCAAGTCCGCGCTCAGCCGCTATACGCCGCAGGATTTCCTCGCGCTGGTGAACAAGTATCAGATCGCCTGGCATGAAAAGACGCTGGGGCAGCTGTTCTGCGATGGCTCGGCGCGGCAGATTGTCCAAATGCTGCTCGACGAATGCGCGGCGGGCGGTGTGGAAGTCCGCTGCGGTGAGGCGATCACCGACGTTGCCCATGCGGACGGCATGTTCCGCGTTACCGTTGGCGCTCAGACCCCCACCGCGCCATCGCTGGTCATCGCCACCGGCGGGCCGTCGATCCCTAAGATGGGCGCGACCGGGTTTGCCTATGATCTGGCGCGCAAGTTCGGCCTCAAAGTCGTCGAACCGCGCCCCGCGCTGGTACCGCTGACGCTGGGCGGGGATGAGATATTGTTCCGCGAACTGTCCGGAGTCGCCGCCCCGGTTATCGCGCGCTGCGGCAAGACCAGCTTCCGCGAAGCCGCGCTTTTTACCCATCGCGGGCTGTCCGGACCCGCCATTTTGCAGATTTCTTCCTATTGGCGGCACGGCGAGCAGATCGGCATAAACTTTCTGCCAGACCGTCCTGTCACATGGTTGACCGAAGCCAAACGCACCAGTCCGCGCACCAGTTTACGCCGTCTGTTAAGCGACCACCTGCCCGATCGCCTTGCCGTAACCCTTTGCGATAACATCGGAATAGCTGGCGAACTGGTCAGCCAGACCGACCGCGCCCTCAGCGCCGCCGCCGCTCGTCTGGCCGACTGGCGCTTTACCCCCAATGGCAGCGAAGGCCTGGCCAAAGCCGAGGTCACCGCGGGCGGAATCAGCACCGCAGAGCTGTCATCGAAAACAATGGAAGCCAAACGCATAGCAAACCTGTATGCGATCGGCGAAGCGGTTGATGTCACGGGGTGGCTTGGCGGCTATAACTTCCAGTGGGCATGGGCCAGCGGTAGCGCTGCGGCACAAGCGCTCTGACATACCAGCCCAGCGCACAGGCGCGGCAGATAGCGAGATTAATGCCTTTTTCCCACATCAAGATGCCTCTTGCAGAGGCGCTCTCCGCGCATGGCTACACCGCGCTAACCCCGGTGCAATCCTCCGTCATTGAACCCGGCGCGCACGGCCGCGACCTGATCGTTTCGGCCCAGACTGGCTCGGGCAAGACCGTCGCTTTTGGCCTCGCGATGGCCGACGAGCTGCTGCTCGATGCCACCGGACTGCCGCTCGCCGAATCGCCGCTGGCGCTGGTGATCGCGCCAACCCGCGAACTGGCCCTGCAGGTCAGCCGCGAACTGGTCTGGCTCTATGCCAAGGCTGGCGCGCGCATCGCCACTTGCGTTGGCGGCATGGACCCATCGAAAGAACGCCGCGCGCTGTCGCATGGCGCGCATATCGTCGTCGGCACGCCGGGCCGTCTGCGCGACCATCTCGAACGCGGCGCGCTCGACCTCTCAGCCCTGCGCGTCGCCGTACTCGATGAGGCCGACGAAATGCTCGACATGGGCTTTCGTGAGGATCTGGAACAGATCCTTGACGCCAGCCCCGAAGGCCGCCGCACGATGCTGTTTTCGGCGACCATGCCGAAGCCTATCGTCGCGCTGGCCAAGCGTTATCAGCACGACGCGCTGCGCATCTCCACCGTCGGCGAAGATCGCGGACACGGCGACATCAGCTATCAGTGCATCACCGTCGCTCCGGCAGAAATCGAGCAGGCGGTGGTCAATCTCCTCCGCTTCCACGAAGCTGAAACCGCGATGCTGTTCTGCGCCACGCGCGACAATGTCCGCCACTTGCACGCCACTTTGGTAGAGCGCGGCTTTTCCGCCGTCGCCTTGTCGGGTGAGCACAGCCAGAGCGAGCGCAACAACGCCCTGCAGGCGCTGCGTGACCGACGGGCGCGGGTCTGCGTCGCCACCGACGTCGCGGCGCGCGGTATCGACCTGCCCTCGCTCAGTCTTGTGGTTCACGTCGAAATTCCCCGCGATGCCGAGGCTTTGCAGCACCGTTCGGGCCGTACTGGCCGCGCGGGCAAAAAGGGTACGGCGGTTATCGTGGTGCCCTATCCGCGCCGCCGCCGAGTGGAAATGATGCTGCGCGGCGCGCGGATTGAGGCCGATTGGGTGGAGACGCCAACCCCCGAAGCCATCCGCCTGAACGACCGCGAACGCCTGCTCACCGCGCTGCTGATGCCGGTGGAAGTGGACGATGAGGACCGCGTGCTGGCTGCCAAACTGATGGCCGAACGCAGCGCCGAAGATATCGCCGCCTCGCTCGTCCGCGCCCACCGCGCGATGATGCCGCAGCCGGAAGAACTGATCGCCGGTACGCCGCAAGCGCAACGCGATGCACAAGTTGACCGCCACCGCGCCGGTTTTGAAGACACCGTGTGGTTCCGCATGGACATTGGCCGCAGCCAGAACGCCGACCCGCGCTGGATCCTGCCGCTGCTCTGCCGCCGTGGTCACATCACCAAGAACGAGATCGGCGCCATCCGCATCGGCGCCAAGGAAACCCACTTTCAGATACCCCGTGCGGTCGCTGACAAGTTTCAGGCCGCACTTATCCGCACCGCCAACGCCGACGGCGAAGAGGAAAGCGGCATCCTGATCGAGGCAGCACCCGAAGGCGGCCCGCGCGAATCAGCGCGCGAAAATCGCCGGGCGCCGCTGACTGCCCGCGCAAATGACCGGGGCGACCGGGGCGACCGCAGCGGTCCTTCGTCCGATCGCGGCGAGCGCACCGGCCGAGGTGGTCCGCCCTCTGACCGAGGCGACCGCGGCGACCGCACTGGCCGGAGCGCACGTCCATCCAACTTCGCCAGCAAACCGGGCGGCAAACCCACCGCCCGCCCGTACCACAAAAAGGGCCCGCCCCCACGCGGTGGCGGTCGGCCCTGATCTAACAATGTGAGGAAAAATCCTCCCTGAGCTTGCTCGGGGAGGATTTACCATATTCTCACCGCTGCGGATGGTGCACCGGGTTCCCGACCATGCCCGGATGCCCCTGCCAGACATAACCCGCGACCCCCAGCAGGATCGCCGCACCGGCCAATTCCAGCGCCGCCCGGTTGAACCGCCCACTGAACCAGAACGCCAGCATGATCGCGCCCGCAAACGCGGCGGTAATCAGATAACCCATCACTTCTTCTCCCGGCCCGGCAAGCGAATCCGGCGGCTGATCAGCCACAGCCCACCCAGCAGCGCCAGCAGCGGCACCAGCCACAGCGGCAAAGTCGCCGTGCGCACCACCGGCTTGAAACTCACCCAATCGCCATAACGGCTGACCAGCCACGCGCGCACCTGTTCAGGCCTCTTGCCCGAGGCAATCTGCTCCCGGATTACCCGCCGCATGTCACCCGCCAGATCGGCATCGCTGCCCGAGATCGGTTGCCCCTGACAAACGACGCAGCGGATCGAATCCATCAGCGCCATCGCCTGCGCCTCCTGCGCCTGATTGGGCAACGCTTCTTGCGCATAATCCTGCGCCATCGCGGGAGCCGCGACCAGCGCCAAAGCAAACAGCCAGGCCTTCACTTTGCCGGTCCCAACATCGCAAGCAGCCCCGGAATGTCCTGCTCCATCACCGCGCCGATATGCTGGTGGATGACCTTGCCCTTGCCGTCGATCACGAAAGTTTCAGGCACCCCTGACGAGCCAAAGGCGATCTGCACTTTGCCCGCATTGTCCATGCCGATGCGGGTGTAGGGATTGCCGTTGTCCGCCAGAAACTTTGCAAGCGCGTCAGGCGTATCGTGCACGGCAATGCCGTCCACTTCCACGCCCATCGCTTTCAGCCGCACCAGCATCGGGATTTCCGCCACACAAGGCACACACCAGCTGGCGAAGACGTTCAGCAGGCGCGGCTTGCCGTCGCGGAAGTCGGCAGTCGCCGCGCCCGGTTGTCCCGGCAGCGCTGGTGCGGCGGTAAACTCAGGCAGCGGCTGGCCGACCACCTGACTGACGATCACGTGATTTTCAGGATTGCGCAGGCCGAGGTAGAACACCCCGAACAGCACCGCGATAAGTGCCAGCGGCAGCCACAGGATCAGCCGCCGGGTCATGCCGTAGCCCTCCTCTGCCACGGAAACTTGCGGTTCGGACCCAGCACGTCGCGCTTCACCCGCCCGGCCAGCGCGAGCGTGCCGCCCAGCGCGATCATCACGCCGCCCAGCCAAATCAGGGTGACGAACGGCTTCCACCACATCCGCATCAGCCAGCGCATACCGTCCGATTGCTCGCCGATCACCAGATAGAGCTGCCCATTCCACAACGTGCGGATCGCCGCCTGATTGGTACGCATCGGCGGATCGCTGAACTGGTGCAGTTGCGGCAACATGACGAACGGCGCGCTGCCATTCTTGC
>JBDUBN010000226.1:0-4960 GCA_040004085.1 Novosphingobium sp. | reverse complement strand
GATGCCCTTCGACATGTTAACGGACAAGTACGTGACTGAATGATTTTAATGGGAGCGGAAAAATGAAAATGTTTAACAGGTTACTTTGTGGTGCGGCGTCTGTCGCGGTTCTTGGAGGCACGGCGCATGCTGCGGCAGAGCAGGCGAATGATGGGCTGGTGGCTGGCGAGATCGTGGTTACTGCGCAGAAGCGCGAGCAGTCGATCAATTCGGTTGGCATGTCGATCACGGCGGCGACCGGCGACACCCTGATCTCCCGAGGCGTGACCACGCCTGCCGATCTTACCCGCGTGGTTCCCGGCTTCACTTTTACCTCATCGCCGTATGCGACGCCGGTTTATACGCTGCGCGGCATCGGCCTGTATGACTACAGCTTTGGCGCCGCGCCATCGGTGGCGGTCTATCAGGACGAATTTTCCATTCCGTATCCAAGCATGACCGTCGGCCTCGGGCTTGATGTGCAGCGGCTCGAAGTGCTCAAGGGGCCGCAGGGAACCCTGTATGGGTCCAGTTCGACTGGCGGCGCGATAAATTATATCGCCAACAAGCCGACAGACACGCTGAAGGCGGGCGCCGACCTGTCCTATAACAATTTCAACAAGGCCGATATTTCCGGTTTCGTCAGCGGTCCGCTGTCTTCAACCCTCAAGGGTCGTATTGCGGTCCGCGCAGTTCAGGGTGGCGACTGGCAGTACAGTCTTTCGCGCCCCGACGACAAGAACGGCGCGAGTCGGCAGCTGATCGGGCGCGCCATTCTTGATTGGGAGCCTGCGAGCAACGCCCGGTTCGAACTCACGCTCTCGGGCTATCAGGACAAGTCCGACACCCAGCAGGCGCAGTTTATTTCGAACGTGCTCAATTTCGTCCCGACGCCCGGCTTCATCCCGGCTGGGGCCACGCGGAGCAATCCCTACGAGGTGGTCAATCCGGTCGCCTATGCCGCGCTGACGAACCCGGCCAGCCCGGGCTTCGACGGCACCCTGACTTCGCGCCAGGTCAAGATCTCCGGTCGCCTGAGCGAGCCGGGAACCATTGCCTATCTCAACATGCCCTCGATCGGCCGCGGCAACAACGCGCGCGTGGCGGAGTGGAACCCCGAGTTTGGCCATCAGATGGATGATCGCCTGCTCCAGATTGGGCTGCGGTCGACCGTCAACCTCAGCGATACCCTGACGCTGACCTCGCTGACGTCCTACATCGATCAGAAGATCAACCGCACGCAGGACAACGACGCGACCCTGGCCGTCGCGCTTCCGGTGCGGGTATGGGGCGGCGTCAAGTTCTTCAGTGAAGAAGTGCGACTGGCGCATGACAGCCAGGGCGTTCACCTGGTGGGCGGCGTCAATTACGATCACTCCAAAGTGGAGGACACGGAAACATTCGTCGCCTACGATCTTTCGGTCGGCGAAGCTCTGCCGGGCCTGCGCTTCACCGAAAACAGCCACGGGGTGAAGCAGACGATCGAAAACATCGCGGTGTTTGGCAATGCCGACGTCGAGGTGGCGCCCAACCTGACGCTGCAGGCCGGCGCCCGCTGGACCAAATCGACGCGCCATGCCTCGTACTGCGGCTATGATCTGACGGCCAGTCAGCTCTTCTCGAAGACCTTCGGCAACGCCGACGTCGTTCCCGGCTTCGGCTTCTACGACCTGCAGACCGCGTTCGGGCTCGATCCGGCAGGGCACGTGGTCGTAATGCCGGGCCAGTGCATCTCGCTCAACGATGAAGTGTCGCCAACAAGCGCAAGTTTTCTGCGGCCGGGAATCGTGCCGACGCAGAAGTCGCTCAGCGAGAGCAATGTCTCCTGGCGTGTCGGGGCGAACTACAAGTTTGAGGGCGGCGCGCTGGCCTATGCCAACGTGAGCCAGGGTTACAAGGCGGGCATCTTCACCGGTGTTGCTGGCACGGCGCAGTCGCAGTACCAGCCGGCCAGGCAGGAACGCCTGCGCGCCTACGAAGCCGGGTTCAAGCTGCCCCTGTTCGATCGCCGTGCCCAGTTCAATGCTGCGGTGTTCTATTACGACTACAAGAACAAGCAGGTTCGCGCCCGCGTTCTGGACCCGGTCTTCGGCCTGCTTGAAAACGCCATCAACGTGCCCAAGTCCAAGGTTTTCGGTCTGGAGGCCGAATTGATGCTCTATCCCGTCGAAGGGTTGAACGTCTCGCTCAGTGGCTCCTATCTCGATGCCAAGGTGAACGGTCCGTTCTCCAGGACGGCTGCCGGCCTCGCCATCTATAACCAGGCCGCCTACAAGGGCGACTTCAACGGTTCGGCTCTCCCCTTCACGCCGAAGTACTCGGCCATCGCCGATGCCGAATACAAGTTCCCGATATCGGGCAGCACCAAGGCGTTCTTCGGCGGCACTCTGACCTATCAGGACAAGACCAACGCGACCTTCGAGACCGCGCTGCTGAAGGCCGACGATTACCGCATACCCGCCTATACGCTGCTTGATCTGCGCGCCGGCATCGAAGCGGCAGACGGCGCATGGAAACTCTCGGTGTTCGGCCGGAACGTCGGCGACAAGGTCTATGCCACCACGATCTTCGCAGGAACCGACGTGCTCTATCGCTACACAGGACATCCCGCCACCTACGGAATGTCCTTGAACGTCCGCTTCGGCAAGTAACCCGATCAAGTCTGAATGTTGAAAGCGGATGAAATGGTAGTAGGCAAGAAGGCGGCCACCAGCATCGCAGTTTTGGGTGCTGGTGCCGCCGGCTTGCTTATGGGCTACAGGCTAAAGGCCGCCGGCTTTGAGAATTTCACGATTTTCGAAAAGGACGATGCGGTCGGCGGAACCTGGAAGCGCCACAACTATCCCGGTCTTTGCTGTGACGTTCACAGCCATGTCTACAGCTATTCATTCGATCCCAACCCGTACTGGAGCTCCATGTTTCCCGGCAGGGATGAGCTTCTCGCTTATTTCTCAGGCTTCGCAGAGAAACATGGGTTGATGCCCCATGTCCAACTTCGCACCATAGTGAAAAATGCGGACTATGACGAGGCGGAGGGCACGTGGACGTTGTCGTTCGACGGCCGCAATGACACGGAGACATTCGATTACCTGATCGCCGCGACAGGGTTCTATAACGAGATTTCGCTTCCCAACATTCCGGGCAGGGAGCGTTTCAGTGGCCCCTCATTCCATTCCTCGGACTGGCCTCACGACCTTGATCTGACGGGAAAACGGGTTGGCATTGTCGGCACGGCGGCGGCGGCTGTGCAGATTGTGCCGGCTATCCATCCTGATGTTGCGCAGCTCACGGTGTTCCAGCGTACACCATCCTGGATTGTCCCGCGCGACAACCAGGTATATTCCGCAGAGCAGCAGCGCGAGTTTGCTGAGAACTCCAAAGCGTGGCGTCAGCACCGCGTCGACCTGTACGAATTCTCCAAATGGTTCCTCGAAAGTGTGTCGGGGAACGAGGAAAAGCTAAGCGAACTGCGGAACGTATGCCTCGCTTACCTCGAGGAGCAGATTCCCGATCCAGAGCTGCGCCGAAAGTTGACGCCGGACTATGACCCCGGATGCAAGCGGCTGCTCATAACAAGCGACTATTTTCGCACGCTAATGAATCCAAACGTTGCCCTGGTCACCGATGCTCTTGCTCAAGTGGACGCAACCGGAATTGTCACCGCCAGCGGGGTGCATCACGATCTTGATGTGCTGATCTGGTGTACCGGTTACAAGTTGCCCAACTATCACGGGCCGGTCCTGACCACCGGCATGGGCGGCAAGACGTTGAAGGATGTCTGGCCCGAAACTCCCGAGGCATTCCGGGGCACAGCAGTTCCCGGGTTCCCCAATTATTTCATGGTCAATGGGCCGAATGGAATTTTTGGCCATTCATCCGCAATCCATTCCGCCGAGATCAGCAGCGAGTACATCCTTCGCCTGATCGAAGCGGCCGATGCGGCGGCAGTCAAGGCCATCGACGTTAAACCGGATGCCTTGCATGCGTTCAATCTCGATGTCGTTGAATACTTCAAGAGCACGACTTTCGCCGGCAATTGCACCGGATTCTATCATGATGACAAACATAGGGTCTGGCTCTTCTATCCGGGGGACCACGTCATCATGGAAAAAGAACTGAACTCCACCACGCTGGAGGATTTTGAATTGCAGCGCTGACCACGTCGCCGCTTCGGAGATCGATCAATGACTGAACCTAATGCACAAGCTGTCCAGCACGACCTGGCCGCAGTAAAGCGCGCCTTGGCCGAGCGCCTGGGTTTCGACCCCGACGACATGCGGCGTAAGTACAAGGAGGAGCGCGACAAGCGGGTTCGGCCAGAAGGGGCCGAGCAATACACTAAGCTGGAAGGCGGCCTAGAGAGCTTGGCCGACGATCCCCACGCAAAAGAGCCGGTTTCGCGCGCGCCACTGACCGACGAGGTCGATGTCCTGATCGTCGGCGGGGGAATGACCGGGCTTCTCGCTGCGGCGCGCCTGCGTAAAGACGGGGTCGAACGTATCCGGATCGTCGACACGGCGGGCGATTTCGGCGGCACCTGGTACTGGAACGACTATCCAGGGATCATGTGCGATGTCGAGAGTTACATATACCTTCCGCTGATTGAGGAGGTTGGCACCATCCCGAGCGAGCGTTATGCGTCCGGTCCCGAGATTCAGCGGCATCACAGGGCGATCGGCGAGAAATACGATCTCTACAAGGACGCCTGCTTCCACACTCAGGTGACTGAGCTTCGCTGGAACGATGCTAGCGCGCGCTGGACCGTCACCACCGACCGCGGCGATGCCATGAGGGCTCAATTCGTTGTTCTGGCGATCGGCGGCCTCAATCGAGGTAAGCTGCCGCAGATGCCAAGCCTCGAGAATTACACGGGCCATGTCTTCCACACCAGCCGCTGGGATTACGACTACACTGGCGGCGATTTTCGCGGCGGCCTGACCGGGCTGCAGGACAAGCGGGTCGGGCTGATCGGGACCGGTGC
>JBDUBN010000225.1:0-4971 GCA_040004085.1 Novosphingobium sp. | reverse complement strand
GATCTACCTCGCCGCAGCAGTCATCAATTCACGATGAATCCCCACAACCCCTAGGTAACATCCTAGGTAACAGTCATTTGCGCGCATTTAAGCGCACGTCGTCGACACTTTGATTATATGGGATCGAAGGCGGGGATCACCTGTCTGACGTTTGACGCCGAATCATGAGATCGGAATGATCGACTTAAACGCGCAGGTCAGCGTTGCGCTTCGCCAATCCATTCGACCTTAAGCCGGTCGTAGCCGACAGTCACGCCCTCGGCAGTGACCATCTGTCCGATGAGGTCCATATTGACCTCATCGTTGTCCAAGACCCAGAGGTCTCCAGTATCGGTCAGGATGTTGAGCCCGCGAAGGCCATGCCCGAGACGGCCGCTAAGGCGCCGCCGTTTTCCGTTGCCGTCGTTAATGTCCCCGTTTCTCACATCAATCCCCATCGTGCGAGAACGCTTCGCACGTAGCTCGGAGTTTCTCCATTTGCCGGAATGCCCTGTGCCTTTTCCACTGCACCGGGTCCAGCATTGTAGGCAGCAAGTGCCAGATGGATCGCTCCGAACCGATCAAGCATCTGCCGTAAATATCGTGCGCCGCCATCAATGCTCGCGATTGGATCGTAGCGATTGGCAACGCCGAGATTTTGCGCAGTCCCCGGCATGAGCTGCGCGAGCCCCGCTGCACCGGCTCCGCTTAGCGCCATAGGGTTATAATGTGATTCGGTCCAGATGAGCGCATCAAGCAAACCAATGGGTAGACCGTGTCGGTGTTCCGCGGCATAGACCGATGGTAGCCAAGCCGAGCGCCGGAAGGAAGGCTTCGCCTCCTTGGCGAGGCGAGGCTCCCTGGAGCGCATTTCACCGCGAGTCACAAGGCGCAGTGGAACTGGCTGCAACTGCTCCTCCTTCTGTTCAGCGCCATGCCACAGGCCGTACTCGATCAATGTGAAGTCCGACGTTTGGGTCTGACGAACGCCTGTGGGTGATGCCGGAGGTATCTCACTGACCTGATCGCTTGCCTTCGTCAGCTCTTGCGCCAGCGCGGGCAGACTGAACATCGTCAGCGCCAGAGCTATGGCGCAGCCTGATCTCAACATTTTTATCTCCTGATATGGACTCCGGTTAGATTGGAACATATAAAGAACATTAGGCTGTAGGAAATTACTTTCTGCAGAGTCGGGAGAGTGGAGGGCGCGTGCAGGGGCTGAACCTTGCGATGGAGCCTTGCCATACGTTCTTCCCGATTGAGTAACTGCAATTCGCGCTTGGAGCGGCGCGCACGTGAGATTGTTGAGGCCTTCGGTGGCAACTGGCGAGGGCACAAGGGCATGTGCCGGTGTCCGGCGCATGATGATCGTTCGCCTTCTCTGGCCATTGGTCTCGGCAAACACACCATCCTGTTCCACTGCTTCGCTGGTTGCTCAAGCGCTGATATTCTTGCTGGCTTTGCGCTCGACGTGCTCGTCTTTACCCTCGCCGACGCGGATACGCTCGATTACCGTGCACGCAGCGCAACGACGCTTCGAGGCTCAGCGCCTTTGGGTCCGATCCTCGGGTTCGAAGCGAAGGATGCGGCGGCAAGTGCCGCTCTTGCCGAGTTCAAGGGCGGTCTTGATGAGAGCTGGCGGTCTGGTGAAAGTCAAGCTGACCGGTTTGATCGCTATCGCGCCCTCAGCGATGAAGCGCGCAGCGCCTGGCTCGGCTTCACTGTCGCCCGCACGCTTGAGGCAAGCCTAAATGCGTCTGGCGAACGGGCAGCTCCGTTCCATGACCATCTTGGCAGACTGATCGGCATTGACATGGCCGCATGGTGGAGGCCGAGTGCGATCAACTACTTCGACCGCGTCTCGAAGCAGGTGATCCTTGAAGCACTGTCCGAGGTTGGCGGCGCAGAACTCTCCTCGCGCTTTGCGGCGGCGAAGAAGGGGGACCTCGCGCAAAGTGCTGAGCGGGTCTTTGCCGGCCAGTTCATCACCGAAGCCGAGGTCAAGGACCGCGCGCTCGCTTGGGTGCCGATGGTGATGCGTTTTGCCGAAAGTCCGGCATTGCCCGATGCGGAGGTTGCGGGCAGCGGCGACGAAGCATCTACACCCACTGAGGCCGATCCGTCGCAGTCCGATGGCGGCAATAAATCGCAAGCGATGGCGGCCTGACATCCTCCTGACTGGCCCGCTGTCGCCCGCGTGAAGCGGCTCCCTCGTCTTCAACGAGGGGGCCGTTTCTATTGCCTGACGAAGGGCAGGGGGCTTGTGCCTGCGTGAAGTGAGCCGGGTTGGTGCCCTGGGCTGATCTTCGTTTCTGAGAACCCGTCACGCTGGCAAAGCCGCCGATTATCGCCCCAACGCATCCCTGAGCACTGACCTCGCATTTGCGGCGAGTGGCTTGCGTGCCGCTCCCGTCTTCCTTTCCCTCGTATATCAAGGAGCCATGTAATGGCTGATTATTACACACCCACGGTTGTTGACCCGGTGATCCCGCTGGCGGCAATCCTGCCAATCGAACGCCTGTTTCTCGCGCAGGTCTTCGCCGAAGACGTCGATGGCGAAACCGCCTATTATTTCAGTGAAGATGGTCCAAGTGACCTCATCTTTCTCGAAGCGGAAGCGGTCAGGGCCGCGCTTGATGCGGGTTCAGCAGAAGACAGCAGTCTGGCGCGCATCCTGTGCGACCAATATGGTGATGCGATCCTTGGCGAAGACGAGATTGAACTCGATGAGTGCTGCGATCTGTGGGCCGAGGTGCTTCAGGACATCGTGCGCCGCTCGGCCGATCTTGATCATCTGACCGTCACCAAGGCCTACACTTGCTCGAAGATGCGGCCGGGTGGTTTCGGGGGGCTCGCGATGCTGATCACCGCTGCCACCATCCGGTCGGAATCGACCAACACACTGTTCGATCGCTTCTACGCCGAAGCAATGGCCGCCGGGGAGATCAGCCATGGCCATACCTGACTATGCCCTCGCCAATTTCGAAACGCTGGTGAAGGCGGCAAAAGCGGGCGATCTCGCGCTGATGGAATGTACCGACACGGCAAGCGGTGAAACGCGCTATGTCCTGTGTGCGGTTGGCCGCCAGCCGGACCGCAATGGCGGCGACTATGTGATGACGCCATTCGGTCATCTCGCGCCCGGTAATCCTTATGACGCCTATGTCCCGCCTGCCTGAGCGCTTGGCTGGCCTCGTGTGCTTCGGACTTGGGACTTGGGACTTTGCGCTTGGCAGCGGCACGAGGCCAAGCCGCAGGACAGTCCGACCTTGATACTTCCCGCGTGCGCTGACTGCCTGATCTTCACCTGACAGAACACGTCACTTCGCGCGTCAAGCGGCTCCTTCGCATCGGCGAGGGGGCCGCTTGTTCCTTGTTGAACAGAGGAGAGGGGGCCGGGGGCAGGGCGGACCGGTGCCGGACATTTGCTGGCAGCGGCCACATCAGGAGAAAGCCCATGTCCAGAATCTATCGCCCCGCTGCTAAAAATGCTGCCAGTGCCCCAGCAGGGTCGCCTGCCGCGCGTATCACTGCCGAAATCATTGCCCGCCTTGAGGCGGGGACCAAGCCCTGGGTCCAGCCTTGGCGCGGGGCACCAGTGTCACGGCCGCTACGGTCTTGCGGGGTGCCTTATCGCGGCATGAATGTCTTCTGGCTGTGGATGGTCGCCGATATGTGCGGCTACGCCTCGCCATACTGGATGACGTACCAGCAGGCGAAGTCGCTGGGCGCCCAGGTTCGCAAAGGCGAGAAGTCGACCATCGCGATTTTCTACAAGAGCTACACCAAGGAGGTTGATCGTCCGGAAAGCGGCCCAGAAGGTGGCGGCACGAGTGAAGAAGCCCGCCGCGTTCTCAAAGCCTATTCGGTATTCAACGCCGATCAGGTTGAGGGGTTGTCCGCCCATTTTCACCCGCAGGCCGCACTCACTCTGGTTGAACCCGAGGGGCGTCGCGAGGAGCTCGACCGCTTCTTCACCGCAGTTCCCGCCGTGCTGCGTCATCACGGTGATGCGGCCTATTACGAGCCTGGCCTCGACCGTATCACGATGCCGCCGAGCAGTCTGTTTGGCGGCTTCGACCATTATTACGCGACGCTGGCCCATGAAATGTCGCATTGGACGGGCCACGCTTCGCGGCTTGACCGTGACCTCAAGAACCGCTTCGGCAGTGCCGCCTATGCCGCCGAAGAGCTGGTGGCCGAGCTTTCGAGCGCCATCCTTGGGGCTGAACTTGGCCTACCGGTCGCCCATCTCGACAGCCATGCGAGCTACATCGAGCATTGGTTAAAGCTGCTCAAAAGCGATGACCGGGCAATCCTCACTGCTGCTGCCAAGGCCGAGGAAGCTTCGGCACTGCTGCTGCGGCTCGGCGGGCGTCAGATCGTCACACACGAAGCCGCGCCCGGCGCGCTTGCAGCCTGAGGGTAGGGTATCATGGCTCGTTCAGTGAGTTCGCCCTCGGGCGCGCAAGTTGCTTATCGTGATCTCGGTGAGATCGACGCAGAAGATGCCGACTGGGAATATAATTGCCTTTGCGAACACATTTGCGCGGAGGCACGCAGAGCTTTTCCCTCGTTCGAACTTCATGATGGCTGGCGCGGGCGTGAGGACCGGATCCTGCTGCGCAATAGCTATGCCGATATTGGCCTGTCGATCTATGGCAGTATCGCGGCGATCTGGATCGCTGAACGTGATGATCCCGCTTATTGGGACAGGGATGCACGTACTGCCTGCTCGCCCCGCGCGCAGCACTGGCTCCACCAGATTACGCCGAGGTTCATGCGCGCATTTGGCGAGCTTGAACGCATTGGCTGCATGTCGAACGGTGAGAGCGTCTACCGGCGCGTGGCAGAGGCCTGATTGCCACTATTCAAATGAACAAATAGATGTTATATCGCTCATCTGAAAGGAAGGGCGTATGGCCACGCTGGCAAGGCAGGTAAAGAGTGACAGCGAGGTTCTGACCTCTGCTGCGGTGCGTATTGCTGATC
>JBDUBN010000640.1:0-1500 GCA_040004085.1 Novosphingobium sp. | reverse complement strand
TGGCGATTGCTTCAAGCATTTCGCGCGGCGCGGCGCGTTCCAGCATATCGGTCATCGTCGGCCCGGGGGCGACCCCGTTCACGCGGATGCCGAGCGGTGCGTATTCATTCGAGCCGGTCTTGGTCAGACCTTCGACCGCATGCTTGCTCGCGCAGTAGAAACCGCCACCGACCGTGCCTGTGAAGCCGGCCATCGAACCTATGTTGACTATGGCTCCGCCCTGTCCTCGCGCCACCATCTGCCGCAGTTCCATGCGCATGGCCAGCCACAGCCCGCGCACGTTGACCGCGAACATCGCATCAAAGTGTTCCACCTCTTCCTCGGCCAGCTTCGCGCCCTTGACCGGGGCAGCGATGGAATTAACCCCGATATCCAGCTTACCAAACCGTTCGACCACCGCCTCGCCCAGCCGCTCGACGGTCTGTTCATCCGTCACATCGACAGCAAAATAGGTCGCCTCGCCCCCATTCTCGCGGATCATGGCGGCAACTGCCTCACCCGCGTCGGCATTGCGCCCGGCGATCGCGACAGCGGCTCCCGCCCGGCCCAGGGCGAGCGCGCAGGCTTTGCCGATCCCCGAGGTACCGCCGACTACGACGGCCACGCGGCCAGACAGCTGCATGGTCAAAACCCGTAGCGGCGGAGTGACGACCGGGTGCGGCGACGCAGGGCTTCGTCACGCTCTGCCAGGGTGACCATGCGCGTGTCAGCGGGCAGTTCGTCGCGAAGATCGGCCAGCGCCACCTTTCGCACCGTGGGTATCGCGCAGCGTTCGGTCCGGTACCAGCGCCACTGCGCCATCCCCATCCCCGGCTGCTGGGCATCGATCCAGTTCGCCACGCCCGGATCTTCGAGCGACAGCACCAGGCGGATCTTGCCGTCGGCGTCCGGCTTTGCCTGAAGCTGGTTGAATGAGCTCTGGTGGTAACTGTGATCGAGGTTCTGCCAGAACATGGTGCTCAGCTGGATGCTCCAGTACATCGCCTCGGGCATCTCGTTCTCGATGATGAGAGCTTCGCCCGGCTGGATATCGTAGACGTAATCGATGTAATAGGCCTCGGGGTTACCACCCTGGTCGGTCCGATCCTTCGGCTCGACGAGCGATAGCAACCCGAACGTTTCACTCTTGTAACCGCCATGCGCAGTAACCGCGGCATTGCTGCTGAAAATGAACGCGATGTTTGCATCGACGAATCGCGCCGCCTTGCGGATTCGGTTGGCGACCTCGTCTTCGGGCAGGTCGATGCTGGCATCGGGCGAACGGTCGAGGCACTCTATGTGCATCTCTGAGCCGGTTTCGTTCTCCCAGTCGATCCACGCCTCGCGGACCTGGATCACGACATTGCGTGCCGCAGGATCCAGCTTGATCCAATTGCCTTCGTGCGGAGCGGCAGACAGGATGATCTCGAACGACCCGTCAGGCCCGCATTCGAGCGTATCAAAATCGAGCGCGGCCAGGGCCTTGCATTCCTCGTCCCCCCAGAACCCGGCGTTGAGCTG
>JBDUBN010000224.1:0-4975 GCA_040004085.1 Novosphingobium sp. | reverse complement strand
CCGCGAAGAATCCGGCGGTAAACAGGGCATCAGCGCGACGGCACTGGCGGGAAACGGCCTCGGCGTCGTGGTCCAGCTGGCCGCGGCGAATGCGGTTGCCTTCCAGATAATGGGCGAAGGAGCCCTCGTCATCGCCGGCATCCTCAAGCGCCTTGCCCAGCGCGAAGTGCAAGTGAAGCCGGTCCTCGTCATCGATAACCCGATCCAGCGCCGCGCGCATGGCCGCGAGGTCGGCCTCCGCGAACCGCCAGGTCTTGAGGTTGGCCAGGCTCCAGTAAACCTCGCCCAGAGTCGGTTGCGCGGCGATTGCGGTGCGGTAGGCCCGCACGGCATCGTCCTGCCGGCCGACAGTCTTGAGCACGTGGCCATAACCCATCCGGGTGTGGGCATGATCAGGGATCTGCTCCAGCAGCCGCTCGTAAATCGTGAGCGCCTCGCCATGTTCCCCGGTCTGAACGAGCGCTGCGGCCAGCAGCATCCGGTGCGCAGGCTGTTCTGGCAACCGTTCGGCCAGCACCCGGGCATGGGGAATGGCTTCGCCATGACGTTGGGCGCGCGCCAGTGTCCGAGCGAGCAAGTCGCGCGCGGCATCGAAATCAGGAGCGAGTTCAACCGCCCGGTCGAGCAGCCGAGCCGCGTCGTCAAGCCGGCCCAGCCGTACCGCCAATTCCCCCATCATCCGGATTGCCGCAACATCGGTTGGCCGCAGGCGAAGGCGCTCACGCAGGGCCGCCTCAGCCTGAGGCAGATCGTCCCGATTGAGCGCCACTGCGGCGCGCATCAGTTGCGGATCGCTGGTGGCTACCTGCACGGCCATCATCGCGGCATGGCTGGCCTCGCGCTCGGCGCCAGTCATCCGCAGCGCATCAGCCAGCGATGTCCATGCCTGGACATGATGTGGATCGCGGACGACAGCCTCGCGCAGCGCCGTCACCGCCAGGATGGAGCGGCCCGCCGCTGCGGCGCTGAGACCCAGTTCGAAAGCGATTGCGCCGACCGCATCGCGCGACCGGTCGAGGGTTTCCAGCAAGGCTGCCGATTCCGCCCAGCGTCCCTCCCGACGCAGCTTGCGCGCCCGCTCCACCGTGGCGGCTACATCCGGCGGAAAAGCAGCGGCACCGGTGCGGGTCATGGGTGCAGCGGCGAAAGCAGCAGGCATTTGCTGGTCATGACACCCCCCGCGCGAGAAATCGGCCGGCCCGGGCCCTGGATCGGAAGGAGGAAAGCACAGCCCTGCCGCCTTGGCAATCGGCGCGCCGTCGCCCTTCAAGAGTATTGCCGCCCCGAAATCAGTCTAAGTTAATGAAACATTTACATAAATATTTTGGGCGCAAGCCCCCAAGCGGTGTCACCGTATCGGGTGACGCGGGGCCGGGCGAAAACGTAGTATCGTGGCGCCGCGAATTGTGCGGGAGAACGATTGCGGTGGTAGGCGATGCACAAATGACCCTAGCGGAGCCAGTTGCCCCGGCCAGCCCCGCTCCCGCCAGAGGCCTTGGCGAAGGACGGCTGGGCGTTCTCGCCATAACGTTCTTCGTCATCTCGGCGGCCGGGCCGCTGGTTGCCATGGCCGGGGGCATCCCGGTGGCAATGCTGTTCGGCAACGGCGCGGGGATGCCTGTCCTGTTCGTCGCGCTTACCATCCTGCTGCTGCTGTTTTCGATCGGCTACACCGCCATGGCGCGGCGCTTCGTCAACGCCGGAGCCTTCTATGCACTGGTTCAGGCTGGGCTGGGCCGCAGCGCGGGCGGAGCCGCGGGAATCATCGCGCTGCTGGGCTACAATGCCATGCAGATAGCACTGTATGGCCTTTTCGGAACAGCAGCCGGGCAACTTGCCCAGGCCACGATCGGGCTTGTTTTGCCATGGTGGGCCTTCGCCCTCCCGGTGGCGCTTGTCATCGGCAGCCTTGGTTACCGGCAGATCGACCTCTCGGTTGCACTACTTGGCCTGCTGTGCGCGGGCGAATACCTGGTGATCCTGTTTCTCGACGTCGCGATCGTGACGAAGGGCGGCGCCCATGGCGTCTCGCTCGAACCCTTCGCGGCGCGACATGTCCTGTCTGGCTCGCCGATGATCGGATTGATGCTGGGCTTTTCCGCCTTCATCGGTTTCGAGGCGACCGCTATCTACAGCGAGGAAGCGAAGGACCCGGACCGGTCGATCCCGCTTGCCACCTACGCCTCTGTCCTGCTGATCGGCGTGTTCTATGCTGTTTCCACTTGGGCCCTTGTGATTGGCCTGGGCACAGCGCAGACAGACGTTCTGCTGCGCGCCGCGGCCGATCCGAGCGAACTGCTGTTCGGGGTTGCCCGCCAATTTGCCGGGGCATCGGTGGAAATGATCATGCGTTGCCTGTTCGTCACCAGCATCTTCGCGGGCATGCTGGCCTTCCACAATGCCATCGCGCGCTATTGTTTCGCGCTTGGCCGCGACGGCATCCTGTTCGCCCGGTGCGGGCAAAGCCACCACCGGCACTGTAGCCCGCACATCGGCTCGCTGGCGCAGACTACCCTGGCCCTGGCCTGCATTGTTCTCTTCGCGGTCATGGGCAGCCATCCGGTCCTCACCGTCTTTGCGGTGCCGACTGCGCTCGGCACCCTGGCCGTGCTGGTGTTGATGGTCCTTACTTCGGTCTCGATCATCGCCTATTTTCTGCGGCTCCCTGGGTTGCGCCCGGCGATCATCGCCTCGTCGCTGGTTGCCGCTATCGGACTGGGTGCAGTCACCCTGATGGCGACCATGCGCTTCGACCTGATGGCCGGAGCCGACGCGGGTTGGGTCGTCGCCCTGCCGCTTGCCATCCTCCTCGCCGCGTTGGTCGGGATCGCCCGCGCCCGGGTCGTGTCCCGACTCGGCGCAGAACTGCAAAGGCCGCCTCGATGACCCGTACCGCCGATCCCGCCTTTCGTGCCGCGCCGCCGGCGCGCTATCCATTACCGATGCGCCTGCTCCACTGGTTGCGCGCCGCCCTCATTCTCGGGCTGCTCGGCCTTGGCCTCTACATGACCAGTCTGCCCGACGCCGATCCGGCCAAGCACGGCCAGCTCTATCCCTTGCACAAGGGCTTTGGAATGATCGCGCTGGCGGTGGTCGTTACGGCCTTATTGACCCGTGCACGATCCGTCATCCCGGCAGAGGTCGAGGCCATCGCGCAGTGGGAACGTGCCTTGGCCACCTTTGTCCACCGCGGGCTGATGGTCCTGTCAGTAGCTGTCCCGGTGTTCGGCTATTGCATGTCCAGCTCGTACAGCCACGGCGGCGTGCCATTCTTCGGGCTGGACTTGCCGCGCTTGGTCCCCGTCAATGATGCGGTCTCGGACCTGTTCACAACGCTGCACAACGGCGCGGCTTGGACCTTGCTGGGCTTTGCTGTGCTGCACATCCTGGGCGCGCTGAAGCACCGCGTGATCGACTCCAATCCCGCGGCAGACGTGCTCGGGCGGATGCTGTGAGTGTCCAGCGCACCGCGGCCGTTGCGGTCGCCCTCTGGGGGTAGCGCATTTAGAGCCCACCTCCCGCAAGAAAGCTGAATGTCGGCGGCCCCGGGGCGGGTCCCGGCCAACACGATAAGGAGTATGTAAGATGGATGTCCTGACCGGCGTGGCAGATGCAAACTGGCTCAAGCAGGAAGTTGGTCGCCACGTCTTCCATCCCATGAACGATCCCAAGGACACGGTGGCCAATCCGCCGCCGATCATGGTGCACGGAGATGGCGTCTATGTAACCGATCTGGATGGGCGCCGGATGCTCGATTGCCAAGGCGGGCTATGGTGCGTCAACGTCGGCTACGGCCGCGAGGAGATCATCGAGGCGATCACTGCCCAGCTCCGCGAGCTGCCTTACTACACAATGTTCCCGGGCAGTGCGAACGCCCCCGCGATACGGCTCGCGGCGCGACTGATCGAACTGACTGCGCCCGAAGACATGAGCCACGTGCTTTACGGCTCCGGCGGCTCCGATGCCACCGAGACCGCCTTCAAGATGGCCCGGCAGTACTGGAAGCTGGTCGGCCAACCGGAGCGGGTGAAAGTAATCTCGCTGCGCGGCGGCTACCACGGCCTGCACATGGGCGGAATGTCGGCGTGCGGCGGCGATGCATGGCGGCGCAGCTACGAACCGCTTGTGCCCGGCTTCATCAACGTGGAGTCGCCCAACCTCTACCGTCCGCCATTCGAGGGATTCGATCCTGAGACGCTCGCGGACATGTGTGCGACCCTGCTAGAGCGCGAGATCCAGTTCCAGGTACCCGATACCGTGGCCGCCCTCATTGCCGAGCCGATTCAGGGCGCGGGCGGAGTCAATGTGCCGCCGGCCAATTATTGGCCGCGACTGCGCGAGATTTGCGACCGCCACGGCATTCTCCTCATCGCCGACGAGGTGATCACCGGGTTCGGCCGATCCGGTGAGCTGTTCGGCGTCCGCAACTGGGGTGTAAAGCCCGATATCATGTGCCTCGCCAAGGGTCTGACCTCAGGCTACTTCCCGCTCGGCGCCACTCTCCTGAACAAGCGCGTTGCCGCCGCCTGGGAAGCGGAAGGGCCCCGCTCGGTGGTCATGCATGGCTATACCTACAGCGGCCATCCGGTCGGCTGCGCTGCGGGACTTGCCGCGATCGACATCGCCGTGCGCGAAAACCTGACCCAGAATGCTGCTACGGTGGGGGCGCATCTGCTCCGCGGCCTGAATGGCCTGCGCGAGAAGCACGAGGTAATCGGCGACGTACGCGGCAAGGGGCTCATGATCGCGGTCGAACTGGTCAAGAACCGCGCGACCAAGGAACCGTTTTCACCGGTCGATGCCTATCCGGGTGCGGTATCCGATGCCTGCCTCGCCAATGGCGTCATGCTGCGCACCATCGTCAACAAGTTCATCATTTCCCCGCCGCTCACGCTTACCCGCGAGCATGCGGACGAGATCGTTGCGGTGATGGACCACTCGCTCGCCACCACTCCACGTTAAGGGACTGGCTATG
>JBDUBN010000223.1:0-4975 GCA_040004085.1 Novosphingobium sp. | reverse complement strand
TTGCCCGCCAAGCCTGACAGCGCACGCTTCAGCCCTTGCGCACCGCTATCGCGCGCCAGATCGCCGGACAGCGGATCGGTGGCATCTTTTAACGCGCTGGCCACCTGATTGAGTGCGGTGGTCAGATCCTGCATCGCCAAGGTGATCGCGCTGGTCGGATCGGAGAAGCTGATCTGGGTGGGCGCGCCGATATTGGTGGCGGTGAGCGACAAGTTCAGGCCGGGGATCGCGTCGATAATGCTGTTGCCCGGCGCGGTCATGGCCAGACCGTCTATCGTGTAAGCCGCGTCGCCCGCGCTGGCGAGCACGCGGTCGGTTGACGCGGTCGGGGGCGACCATGCCAGCGCGGCGAGGCCGGGATCGCCGGGGGTCTCGCTGGCATCCACCACGAAGCCGTTGGCCGCACCATTCTGGCCTTTAATCACCAGCTTCGCGCCCTCTGCAGCGTTTGCGACAAACGCCGTCACGCCCGCTCCAGCGCCGTTGATTGCGACCGCTACGTCGGCCAGCGTCGCGCCGGTAGGGATGGTGATCTGGACTGCGGCGTGGGCGGTGTCCTCGGTAAAGCCGCCGCTGACAACCGTGCCGAACCGCAGCGATAGCGTACCCGAGCCGACCGGGCTGGTGGCGGCAGTAAAAGGCGGGCTGGCCATGCTCTGCGCGCTGGCGAGGGCAGTGACTTCCAGCGAGAAGTTACCGCGCGGACGCACGCTGCCAGACAAGCTCGCCTTGGCCACGCCGCTGTTGGCTACAGTGGGCTGCGGCGAAAGGTCGCCCGATCGCACCCGGTCGCCGAGCGAACTCGAGAGGTTGAGCATCATCGAGCGGATCGACGAGGCAGAAGAAATCTGCTTGTCGAGCAAGTCGCTCTTGGCGGTCAGGCGGTCAGTCTTGCCGATGAATTGCGCCGCCGCAAGGTTCTCCGCCAGCACCGTCATATCCACGCCGGTGCCGCCGCCCAGTGCCGTGACCAGCGAACTGGCGGCGGAAGATGCTGATGTGACCATGTGCCTTAGGACGGCAGCGCGGGCGAGGGGTTAAGGCGGTGGGTTCTCCCTCGTCTATTCTGAGGAGGGGGAATTAATTCTCGGTTCCTATCGCTTCTCAAACCGCGCCAGACCTTCACCCAGCAGGTTCGATCCCAAAGCCAACTGGTCCCCCGACCAGTCCGCGACAAACACACTTGAGCGCTCAACACCTGGCGCGAAGCGGGCGTCGTTGCCTTCGATCACCAGTCCGCCCGAACTGTTGACTTTACTCTCAGCCGCAACCGCGATGAACGCCGAGTAGTTTTCCTTGTCACGCCCCTGAACGAACCAGTTGCCGACAATCTTGCCAGTCGATCCGGCGGGCAGGTCGATCATGTAATTGGTGGCCTTGCCGGCGGAATCGTCAAAGCTGTTCGACATCACGGCCACCCGCGCGCTGCGGCTTTTCAGATAATGCCCGCCCCGACCGGCCTCAAACCGGCTGCGGCTGACGGTCAGCGCACCATAGTCGCCGACATAGACCGAATGCGCACAGCCGCCCGCACCTTCACAAGTACCGAGCCGGGTAAAGGTCGATTTGTCGATCATGATCGTCGCGGCGGGATCGTTGCCGGTCAGCAGACCTTCCTGACTGTCATGGAACCACGACTGCACCACCAGCAGGTCGCCGTGTTCCAGCCGGATGCCCGCACCGTTGCCGTCCGGCACGCGGATCTCGGCGAAGCTCAACCCCTCAACCTGAGCCGAGCGCCCGCGCAGCACCAGCGCCGCCTTGCCTTCGCACACTGCGCCTTCAAGGCTGGCGGTGCCCGCCGCGCCCTTGGCGGCCATATAACGCACGTCGCCGCCTTCCTGCACAGCGCAGTCCTGATGCCGCCCGGCGCTGATCAGGATGGTGCCCACACCCTGCCCGATGGCGTTGACCGCCTCTTGCAGGCGCGCATAGCCACGTCCGGTTTCAACCACCTGATAAGGCGCGTCCGACTGTGCGGACAGCGGCACGGCGGCGAGCGCGGCGATGAGCGACACGGCGGCAGCGGCGATGATGGAGCGGGTCTGGCTTTTCATGCTGGCACCATAGTCGCTGCCCGGTCAACATTGGGTAAATGGATTAAGCGCCCTCGTTAACGCTGCCAACCGAACGCCCGCGTCGGGGCGGTTCCGCCGCCGCCAGCCTGATCCCGCGCCGCGCCAGCGCCTCACGCAGCAGCACTTCCACCTCGGCATTGACTGATCGGAAATCCGCCGCAGCGACCCGTTCCAGCGCGGCGAACAGCGCCGGATCGAGCCGCAGGGGATAGGCTTTGCGCGGGGGAGGCGGCATGGCTCAGTAAAGCGAGCCGGTGTTGACCACGGGCTGGGTATCCCGCTCACCACACAGCACGACCATCAGATTGGACACCATCGCCGCGCGGCGTTCCATGTCCAGTTCGACGACGTTCTTTTCCGCCAGCAGCGCCAGCGCCATTTCGACCATGCCCACTGCGCCTTCGACCAAAGTCTTGCGCGCGGCGACCACCGCCTCGGCCTGTTGGCGGCGCAGCATGGCTCCGGCGATTTCCTGCGCATAGGCAAGATGGGTAAATCCGCATTCGTCCACCGTAATCCCGGCCAGTTGCAGGCGCGCGATCAGTTCGGTGCGCAGTTCCTGCCCCACTTGATCGTGGTTGCCGCGCAGGGTGATCTCTGAATGGCTGAAATCGTCATAGGGATAGCGCGAGCCGATGGTCCGCACCGCCGCCTCGATCTGCACCATGACGAAGGCCTTGTAATCATCGACATCATACAGCGCCTGCGCCGTATCGATCACCCGCCACACCACTTGCGCCGCCATCTCGATCGGATTGCCGCGCAGGTCGTTGACCTTGATCTGGTCGGACACCAGATTGTTGGCGCGGACGGACAGCTTGGTCTTGCCCATCCACGGCCACACCCAGCGCAGCCCGTGGTTCCGGTCCGTGCCGCGATACGATCCGAACAGCGTGATCGCCGCCGCCTGATTGGGCTGGAGCATGTAAAACCCCGACGAAATCAGCATCATCGCCAGAATGCTGAGGCCGGTGCTGACCACCAGTCCAAACGCCGAACTGGATGCGCCATCCGTCCCGGCAAAGGTGATTACCCGCCACACCGTGATAATCAGCAGCAGGATGAACAGGCCGAACATCAGATAGCCGCTGGTGCTCCATGCACTGCGTTCGCGGCTGGCGTTCATAGTTGTGTAGCTGTCGGACATTGGTGATACCCCTATCAAAGTGATATCACATTAATATCACGGCGTGAATGGGAAGCAAGCGTAACCGAATGGGTGGCCTAGACCTAGACCTAGACCTTGACCGCGTCCGCCCCGTCCAGCCGGTGGGTGCAGCCCAGCGCCGCCGCATCGTCCTGATCCGACAACGCCGCAACCGTCCGCCAGCCTGCGCCGCGCAACTTCTCCGCCGCCGCCGCATCGTGCCCGAGCGGCAGGAACAAACCATCGCGGCGCGGTGCGGCATTGGCGAGTGCGGCGATCAGCGGGTCGGGGTAGAGCGAAAAGCCCGTCGCCGGTTCGTCCTGCCCCACTTCGCGGCCAAGGATGCGGTAAGTGCCGCCACGGCCCAATGCGCCTGACACGCCGTGCGCGTAGAGCGTGAAGCCGAACCAGCTCTGGTATTCAAAGCCGTGGCGCTCTGACGGGTCGAGCGTCACCCGAGCCATTCCGGAAATCCGCGCCGCCACTTCGCGCAAGCCTGCGATGCGGCTGGCGAGAGCGCCGCCTTCACCATCATGCGCGGCGTCGATTGCTGCCAGCCGTTCAATCGCGGTTTCGAACGGGCCAATCGCGGTGAGCAGCGGCAGGTAAGCCTCGCCGCCCGCCGCTTTCAATCCGCCTGCGTCCTTGGCATCCAATTCGCGGCGCACATGTTCGATCTTATCGGCACTGAGCGGCAATGCCTTGGCGGCCAAAGTATCAACCAGATCGGGCAAGGTAAAATCGACCGAAATCCCGGTCGCGCCTGCTGCCGACAAGGCCTCAATAGCCATGGCGACAATCTCAGCCGCTGCGGCCACCGCATCGCTGCCGATCAGTTCCGCTCCCAGTTGCAGGCGTTCGCGGGTGGGATCGAGGCCGTCGCCCTTGATCGTCAGGACTTGTCCGGCATAGCACAGCCGCAACGGCCGCGCCGCCCCGGCGAGCGAAGTGGCGGCGATGCGTCCAACCTGCACGGTAATGTCCGACCGCAGCGCCAGCGTGCGCAGGCTGCCCGGATCGACAAAGCGGAACATCCGGCGCGGCTGCACCCCGGCCATGCGGCTGGCCATCGACTTTTCAAATTCGATGACCGGCGGCTGGACCAGATCATAGCCATGCCCGTCCAGCACACCTAGAATGGCGCGTGTCGCCTGCGCTGCCGCAGCAGCAGCGGCGGGCAGCCGGTCCTCAAGTCCCTCGGGCAGCAAATCGCGGTCGGTGTTTTCCATCTGATGGGCCTTTAACGGGCGATTGCGCGCGAGTCTCCCCTCCCGGTTGAGCAGGAGGGGAGATCTTGATCAAAACGCCAGCGCGCGTACCGTCTTCACGCCGGGCAGCTTGCAGGCAGCGTCCATCACGTTCTGCGGGATCGGCGCATCAAGGCTGAGCAGCAGCACGGCCTCGCCGCCGGCATCGCGGCGACCAAGGTGGAACGTGCCGATGTTGATGCCACTTTCGCCCAGCAAAGTACCGATGCGGCCGATGAAACCGGGCGCGTCCTCGTTGACGATATAGAGCATGTCGCCAGCCAGTTCTGCCTCGATGCCGATGCCGAAAATCTCAACCAGACGCGGCTGATCGGCGCCGAACAAGGTGCCCGCAACCGACCGGTCGCCCTGCGAGGTGGCGACGGTCACGCGTACCAGCGTGTGATAAACGCCTTCACGATCATGCCGCACTTCGCGCACGTCCAGGCCGCGCTCCTTGGCGAGGAACGGTGCGTTGACCATGTTCACCGTGTCGGAATAGC
>JBDUBN010000222.1:0-4977 GCA_040004085.1 Novosphingobium sp. | reverse complement strand
CGCGCGCAGTGGATGCCTTGCCGCTTTTCTTGCTGTCCGCCACGGGAATGCCTTTCGATTGGGGAAAGGGCGAACGACGTCCGACCGGCTTTGTTCCCGGCCCGATTCTGGGCTAAACGTCCGGCAAGGTCTGCGCCGCGACGCCCCAGCCTTTGAGCTGGCCGGAGGTTGCGCGTTGACGCAATTGGTCGAGTTCGCGGACCGAATATTGCCCGCCGCCGGTTACATCGGGCAGTTCTGACCACAGGATCGGCGCGGCCACCGGAGCGCCTGATCGCGCGCGGACTGAGTACGGCATCACGGCGGTGGCAGAGCGCTGGTTGCGCAGCCAGTCGATGAATATCTTGCCCTTGCGCTTGGCCTTGGCCATCGTCGCGACGAAGCGCTGCGGCTCGGCCTCCGCCAGCGCCAGAGCAAATCGTTTGGCGAAATCGGTGACGGTCGGCCAGTCCGCCTTGGGAGTCAGCGGCACGACCACATGCATCCCCTTGCCGCCAGACAGCATGGCAAAGCTGATCAGGCCCATGTCGGAAAGGTGCTGCTTCAGGTCCACGGCAGCGCGGCGCACGTCGGCAAAGTCCAGTCCTTCGTCGGGATCGAGGTCGAAAATCAGTCGGTCAGGCCGCTCGATATCACTGGCGAGCGAGCCCCAGCCGTGCAGTTCCACGCTGCCCATCTGCACCACGCGTTGCAGGCCTTCGCTGCTGTCGATGTAAAGGTACGGCCTCATCTTGCTATCTTTTTCCAGCACATCGACGGTCCGCACGCCCTTGCCCAGATTCTCCGCGCCGTGGCGCTGGAAGAAGCACTCGCCTTCCCAACCATCAGGGCAGCGCACCAGACTAAGGGGACGCCCTGCCGCGACCTGCAAGATCGGCTCGGCCATCGCGACGTAATAGGCGGCCAGATCACCTTTGGTGAACTGGATTTCCGGAAAGATTACACGTTCGGGATGGGTGATTTTCACCGTTGATGGTTGGTCCGAGGGCGCGCGTTCTGGCGTTTCCAGTTTCACCTCCCGCGCGGGTTTGTCCTCGCGCTGGCCGATGTAGCTGGCGTGGCGCAAGTGGCCGTCCGCTGTGAGCTCGGCGTACTCCACCTCAACAACCAGTTCGGGCGACACCCAATGCACCCCGCGCCGCCCAGAGGCAGGAATGGTTACGGCAGGTTTGACAACAGACAGCCGATCCAGTTGCGCACTCAGGTCGTCAATCGTGTCCTCGTCATAGCCGGTGCCCACTTTACCCGAATAGGTCAGGTTATCACCCTGACGTGTGGCGACCAGCAGCGCGCCGAAGCCGCGTTTGGCGGCGGTGCTGTTAGTCCAACCGACGACGACAAACTCCTGCCGCTGGCGGCATTTGGTCTTGATCCAGTTGTGCGTCCGCTGGTTTCGATAAGGCGCGTCGGCACGTTTGGAGACGACGCCCTCCATTGCCGAATCGCACATCGCCGCCAGCAATTTGTCGCCGTGGCCAATGATGTGATCGGCAAACCGGATAACGCCCGTGTCTGCTGGGATCAGCCCGTGCAACTTGTCTTTGCGTTGCAGGTTGGACATCGGTTTCAGGTCTTCACCATCGAGTGACAGAATGTCGAACACGAAGTAGATCCCGTCAGGATTCCCTGCCTTCAGCCCGGCCTGAAGCGCCGAGAAGCTCGGCTTGCCCTGTTCGTCCGGCACGACAAATTCGCCGTCCAGCAACGCCGAGCGCCCATTCAGTTTCTTCGCCGCTGTAACGAGCGCAGGGAACTTGTCCGACCAGTCGAGGCCCGACCGGGTGTAGACGCGCGGGGTCTCGCCGCCGGTGGCGACCAGCAACCGATAGCCATCGTACTTGGTCTCGTGAATCCAGCCTTCGCCCTGCGGCACTTCATCGGCCAGCGTAGCGAGTTGCGGAGGTTCAAACGCCGGCGCGACTGCCTTATTGCCGCGCGATTTGGGGCCGGTCTTCTTGTCCTCGGCAATGCCCTGCATGGTGCGCCCGGTATCGACACTGACAAGTTCACGCTCGACCAACGATTCGCCCTTCCGCGCAAATTCGTCGTCCACTTTGCGCAGCAGCCAGTTCTCGTGCTTTTCCTTGGGCCGAGGCTTCATCCGCACCAGCAGCCATTCGCCTTTCATCCGCTCGCCATGCAGGATGAAATGCAGGTGGCCATCTTCGATGTCCTTGGCGCTTTTGCCCGGAATCGGCTCCCACGTCCCCCGGTCCCACAGCATCACCGTGCCGCCGCCGTATTCGCCCTTGGGAATGGTCCCTTCAAAGGTGCCGTAGTCCAACGGGTGGTCCTCGGTGCGAACGGCAAGCCGCTTGTCGTCGGGATCAAGGCTGGGGCCGCGGGTGACCGCCCAACTTTTCAGGACGCCGTCGGCCTCTAGCCGAAAGTCCCAGTGGAGCCGGGTGGCATCATGCTTTTGCACGACGAAGCTGTTGCCGCCGGTCTTGCGCCCGGGCTTGCCCTTAGGCTCGGCGGTTTTCTTGAAATCGCGCTTTTCGTTGTACAGGCCAAGCGGATCGACGCCCATGGGATCAGGCCCGTTTGCGCGATGGTTTGGCCGACCCTGCCTTCTTCGCGGCGGCCGGCGCCTCGGACTTTTCCAGCGACTTTTTCAGCGCCGCCATCAGATCAATAACGTTGCCCTTGGCGGCAGCAGGTTCGGGTTCCTCATCAGGCGCAATCTTGCCGCCCTTGGCTTTCAGCTTGCGCTGGACCAAGTCCTTCAGCGCATCGACATAGTGGTCCTTGAACGCCTCCGGCTTGAACGGCCCGGCCTTTTTCTCGATCAGACTTTCCGCGAGTTCCAGCAGTTCAGGATCGGGCTCGTGGTCTGGAATGTCGCGGAAATATGACTGCGCTTTCGCCAGTTCATCGGCATAGCGCAGCGTTTCCATCACCAACCCGCGTCCGCAGGGCCGCACGCTGACCACGTATTCACGCCCGCGCATGGATATTTGGCCAAGGCCGACCCGTCCGGTTTTCTTCAGCGCCTCGCGCACGACAATAAATGCATCCGCCGCCAGTTCGTCCGCCGGGACCAGATAGTACGGCTTTTCGTAATAGGTGATGTCGATGTCTTCAGCGGCGACGAACGTAGTCAGTTCCAGCGTCCGTTTGGACTCAATCCGAACCGCCTCCAGTTCATCATCGTCGAGCAAAACATAGTGGCCCTTCTCGTACTCATAGCCTTTGGTGATGTCGTCCGGATCGACCGGGCCGATGCCGGGGACGGACTTGGCGTACTTGATCGGCTTGCCCGACGGTTCATGGATTTGCCGAAACGAGACGGCCGCCGCGCTGCGGGTGGCGGTATAGGCTTCGACGGGAATCGAAACCAGCGCCAGGCGTAA
This sequence comes from Novosphingobium sp., assembly GCA_040004085.1. Lineage (GTDB taxonomy): Bacteria > Pseudomonadota > Alphaproteobacteria > Sphingomonadales > Sphingomonadaceae > Novosphingobium. The sequence continues at coordinate 1,624 of JBDUBN010000222.1, read as the reverse complement.
TTGCCCTTTCCAATACGGTCGTGCTGCCATCGAAAATGCCCTTGCGTGTTCGGCCATCAAACGCCTTGCCGAGCAGCTTTGTTCCGCCTCGCTTTGCCTAAGAAATCGATCTTGGCGGGGAACCTCATTCAACGGTTCGCGTTTAACAAACCTGCCCGCGCTCATGCGGCCTAGGAGATTTCGCCATGCCCACCGAGGAATTTACCGACGCCATTGCCTTGCTCAAAGCTGATCACCGGGCGGTCGAAGCCCTGTTCGCCAAGTTCGAAAAAGCGGGTGACGGCGACAAGCAGAAAATTGCCACCAAGATCTGCAACGAACTGAAAATCCACGCCATGATCGAGGAAGAAATCTTCTATCCGGCCATGGAAGGCACGCTCGATCAGGACAAATACGACGAGATGTTCGTTGAGCATGACAGCGCCAAAGTCATCATCAACGACATCATGGCTGGAGCGCCCGACGACGAATTCTATGACGCGAAGGTCAAGGTGTTGTCAGAAGAAATCGAGCACCATGTCGGCGAGGAAGAGAAGAACAGCACCGGCGTTTTTGCCGTCGCCCGTCAATCAGATGTCGACCTGGTAGCTATGCGTGACCAATTGCTCGCCCGTAAGCAGGAATTGCAGATGCAGGCCGAAAACGGCGGCTTGCCTGAGGCGGAATTGACTGCGCTGCAGTCAAATTAACCGCCGCGCAGCAGCTGGACACCCCAGTCGCGCTCAAACAGGTAAAGCAACAACCGTGCGGCCTCGCCACGATTGCTGGCGAGGCCGCCGTCGCGTTCCATCAGCAGCCGCGCGTCATCATGCGCCACAGGAAGCAGGCGCTGGATCTGTTCAAGGCTGGCAATGCGGAACGGCGTGTCGCCTGACTGGCGCGTGCCCAGCAGTTCGCCGCCGCCGCGCAGGCGCAAGTCTTCCTCGGCCAAGCGGAAACCGTCCTGCGTTTCGCGCATCAAGGCCAGCCGCTCGCGCGCGGTTTCCGACAAGGTGGCGCCGCGCAGCAGCAGGCAAGTGGACTTTTCGGACCCTCGCCCGACCCGCCCGCGTAACTGGTGCAACTGGGCCAGCCCAAACCGCTCGGCCTGTTCGATCACCATCAACGTAGCGGCGGGAACATCGACGCCGACCTCGATCACTGTCGTCGCCACCAGCAGTTTGGCCGCGCCGGAGGCAAAGCGCTCCATCGCTGCGTCCTTGATCTCTGGCCGCAGTTGTCCATGAACCAGCACGACGGCATCGCCAAACCGCTCGGTCAGGTCGGCAAAGCGCGCCTCGGCAGCGGCAATATCCTCGGTTTCAAGTTCGCGGACCATCGGGCATACCCAATAGGCTTGCTGGCCGGTTTCCAGATGCCGCGCCACCGCGCCGATCACATCGCTCATCCGCTCGATCGCAACCACCCGCGTATCAATCGCCTGACGTCCCGGCGGCATCTCATCCAGCCGCGACACGTCCATCTCGCCATATTGCGCCAAAGTCAGCGTGCGCGGGATCGGGGTAGCGGTCATCGCCAGACAGTGCGGCGTGCGTTTGCCTTTTTGCGTCAACATCAGCCGCTGACCGACACCAAAGCGGTGCTGCTCATCAATCACCACCAACGCCAGATTGCGATAGGCGAC
>JBDUBN010000639.1:0-1506 GCA_040004085.1 Novosphingobium sp. | reverse complement strand
TCTTTGCGTATCGCTGCCTCTGCCGCCTCGCTGCGACCTGCATCGCGGCCCTGACCGATCACATGCCACCCCATTCGCGCAAAGGCCTTGGCGGTTTCCAGGCCGATCCCTGAACTGGCTCCGGTCACGACGACAACACGCTGCTGCTCGCTCATCTGTATACCTCTCGTCTTTTCGCACGTGGTGCTCGGGGCTTCATGCGGCGGCGACCTGCAGGTGGTCGATTGCCTGCTCGGCGGGGGCGCGATGGTCGATCACCCAGCGGACCGACCGACGCAGAGGCTCGATACCGTCGTGCGGCATGCCCGCTGGCTGGCTGTTGAACTCCCGATAAACCTTGACCGGATCGCCGCCCGACAGGGGCACGAACTGCTGGACGCCAGCAAGCGCGAAGGGACCGATCAGACGGTCGCGCAGCGACTCAGGATAGATGCCGACGTTCTGGGTGGTGTCGTCGCACCATTTGACAACATCGAGCAGGTCGGGAACCGGAATCAGGTTGATCACGCGGTTGTTGAGCTGTTCGTAGAAGTCCACCCGGTCCGGAAACCGCGAGATGACCACGCCGCCTTCAACGGTATTGCCGAGGACCGTGTAGAAATCGTCCTCCATCGCCACGGCCTGCAGTTCGGCCTCGAGTTCCGCGTTAGGCGCGGCCGCGGGCGTCGAAAAGAACGAGGGCAGGGTCTTGAGGGCGGCCACCACCCGGCGGCCGAGGTCTTCGAGCTTGGCGAGGCTTTCGTCGTCGTCGCCGCATTCGACGTAGACCATGCGCGTGTTGACGCAGGCGGTCTGGTTCATCAAGCCGGCCATCACGGCGATGCCGGTCGCGGCCTCGTCCATTGCCGCCTCGCTTTCCAGCGTTTCTGCGCCGACCATCGAGATCGAGAACTTCGGGTTGAGCGCGATGAGGTCGATGCCCGGCTGGAGGAACTTCTGGATGTGCTTGACCGAACTCATCCCGCCCCAGGCGGTGATCTTGTCGATCCGCGTGGTGCGCACGATCTCGCGCTCCATCGCCTCGTCGCCGCCCTTCCAGTAGGCGACCGCGACATGTTTGGTGACGGGGTGCGCGGCGTCTAGCTCGATCATGGTCCGGGCGATCGCATTGGCGGTCAGCGGATCGTTTGAGGGCGACTTGATCAGGATGTCGGACTTGGACAGGGCGCCGCGGATGATCGTCACTGCCGCGACGACCGGCACATTGCCCGCGGTGATGTGCAACTGGCGCGTGCCGATCGCCCGGGTGCGGTAGCGCCCATCGTGTCCGTCGCGCGCCACCCAGCCATCGAGATAGGCGCTGCCAATGGTGTTTTCCACCTGCTCGGTCAGGTGGTGGCCGTCGAACAGGGCAGGGAGCCGGTCGTAGACTGCCCGCAGGATCGGTTCGGCCAGCCCGCCGGCCTGCAGACAAAGCTCGAAGCTTTCCTGAAACCAGGGGTTGTCGTCGAGCCGCAGGCGCTTGCCGACTTCCACCAGGAATTCGATGATCTGGCTGGTGGGCGT
>JBDUBN010000638.1:0-1507 GCA_040004085.1 Novosphingobium sp. | reverse complement strand
TGCGGGACATAGCTTCCACCCGGGTCACTTCTCGATGAAAATCCCGGGTCACTTCTCAGCGGAAATCTACAGGCTGTAATCGGCGACATAAATCATTCCGGCATCCTGATATCTAATCAAGCAGTCGCGGCGTTGATCGACGCCGACAGCTTCCAGTTCGGTCCCGCCCACCTTTGCCGAGTCCCCTATCGCCTGATTATTAAGACCAGGACTATGACGATTGCCCATGAGCCAGCGGCAGCCCCGCACAGAATAGCCCCGCGGACTAATCGCGGATACGGTTCGACTACCGGCTGAGGGTAGGAAGCAGGCGGCTGGGCGTAGAAACTTGGCTGCTCGACCGCTGGAAAATCTATCCCCTCGAGCGGTATCCGCTCGTCTTGGCCCCACTCCCCTTCCGGATAGGGCCTCACATCCGAAAACAGGTCTTTCGACAAATCGCCCATCAGTTGCCCCCCAAATACAACTAATGACCGGCATTCGGTCTTCGGGCCTGCGCACGAAATTCATTGTACCAGCTCACGGTGAACGGGACATCACGTGAGCGGAAGTAATAGGCTGTTACATGGGGTAAATAGTAACGTGTTACACCCATAAAACAATGATATAAGTATGGAATTGTCGAGACCGTCGCCAAGCCCCCAAAACGCGTCCTGCTATGTCCGGCGCCCGTCCCTCAGCTCTTCAGCCGCCAGCCCGACCGAAGCAGCGTATAGCACAGCGCGCACAGTGCCATGTTCAGGACACCCAGCCCCAGCGCTCCGTGCCAGACGGCCAGATTGGTATCGCCGATGTCGCTGCGGCCGAGGAAGCCAAAGCGGAAGCCGCTGATGACGTAGAAGATGGGGTTGAACCGGCTGATTGTCTGGAACGCGGGGGCCAGGTTGTCGATCACATAGAACGTGCCGGACAGCATCGTCAGCGGGGTGACGATGAAGTTGGTCACTGCCGCGTTGTGGTCGAACTTTTCCGCCCACAGTGAGCTCAACAGGCCGATCACCGCCAGCAGCATCGCACCCATCAGGCCAAACCATATGATCGCCCAGATATGCGCGGGGGCGAGGTTTACGCCTGGCCAGAAGGTCATCACCAGGGCAATCGCCAGCCCGACCATCACCGCGCGCGATACCGCCGCGCCGATCAGGGCCAGCATCAGTTCCGCCTCTGACAGCGGCGGCATCAGGTAATCGATGATCGTCCCCTGAATCTTGCCCGCGAGGAAATTGAAGCTGGAATTGGCAAAGGCGTTCTGCATCATGCCCATCACGATCAGCCCCGGCGCGACGAAGGTGGCGAACGGCACGCCCAGCACTTCGCGGTTGCCCCTGCCCAGCGCGACGGTAAAAATCACCAGTTGCAACAGCGTTGTTATCGCCGGAGCCCAGATAGTCTGGGTCTGCACCTTGAAAAACCGGCGCACTTCCTTGATATAGAGGGTCCACAGCCCCAACTGGTTGATCCCGCTGATCACCGGCACACCTTGCGCCGGAAAATCGCGGCGCTTGCG
>JBDUBN010000637.1:0-1508 GCA_040004085.1 Novosphingobium sp. | reverse complement strand
CCCTGCTTAGCGGCGGTGGGGCGCTTGCCGCTAGCCTTGCCTTGTCGCCGCTGTTTCCTGCTTGGGCGCAGAGCGGGACGGCGGGGCTGCTATCCGGCCCGGTGCTTTCCGGCGAAAACATCGCGCTGACCATTGGCGAGCATCACTTTGGCACCGGCGGACGCTCTGCGCACGGGGTGGCTGTCAACGGCACAGTTCCCGCGCCGCTGCTGCGGCTGAAGGAAGGCCAGCGGGTGCGGATTGCCGTCACCAACACACTGAAAGAGCAAACCTCGATCCACTGGCACGGGCTGCTGGTGCCGTTCCAGATGGACGGTGTGCCGGGGGTCAGCTTTCCCGGCATCGATCCCGGTGAGACGTTCACTTATGATTTTCCGGTGATTCAGGCGGGCACCTATTGGTATCACAGCCATTCCGGCATGCAGGAGGCGATGGGGCTTTACGGGCCGATCGTGATTGATCCCGCGGGCGCTGAACCCGCCCCCTTTGACCGCGAACACGTGTTAGTGCTGGCCGACTGGAGCGCAATGCATCCGCACCAGCAACTGCGCAAACTCAAGTTGGCGAGCGGCTATTTCAATCGGCAAAAGCAGACGCTCGCCGGGCTGCTGGCGCACAAGGACCAGCCGCTGAAAGATCGGCTCGAATGGGCCAAAATGCGCATGGACGCGACCGACATTTCAGATGTGACTGGTGCGACGTACAGCTTCCTGATCAACGGCCACGGCACGGCCGAAAACTGGACCGGGCTGTTCGCTCAGGGTGAGCGGGTGCGGCTGCGAATTATCAATGCCTCGTCGATGACCAACTTCAACTTCCGCATTCCCGGCCTGCCGATGACGGTGGTGGCCGCCGATGGCCAGAACGTGCAGCCGGTCGAAACCGACGAATTCCAGATCGCCATTGCCGAAACCTATGACGTGTTAGTCATGCCCACCGAACTCAAGGCTTACGGCGTGATTGCCGAGGCGCTGGACCGGTCGGGTCTGGTCCGCGCGACATTGGCTCCCCAACTGGGCGTAGCGGCCCCCATCCCTGCGCTGCGCGAGCGTCCGGTGCTGACCATGCGCGACATGGGCATGGATATGGGCTCGATGGACATGGGGCAGGACGGCGTGATCGACCTGTCGAAACCGGCCAACGATTCCGGCGCGGGAATGTCGATGAAAATGCGCGATCCGGCGAATGCTCCGGGGGTGAAGATGGGCCCCGGCGTGGCGACAATCGCGCCAATGCCCACTGACCGGCTGGCCGACAAGCCGACGGGCCTTGAGAATGTCGATCACCGGGTGCTGACTTACGCGCAGCTGCGCTCGCTCAGTCCCAGCCCTGACACCCGCAATCCCAGCCGTCAGATCGACGTGCATCTGACCGCGAATATGGAACGCTATATGTGGTCAATTGACGGCCAGACCATTTCCGATGGCGCGCAGCCGATCCCGTTCCGGCTGGGCGAGCGGGTGCGGGTGAACCTGATCAACGATACGATGATGCCGCATCCGATCCAT
>JBDUBN010000636.1:0-1512 GCA_040004085.1 Novosphingobium sp. | reverse complement strand
CCCAGTTCCTGCGCAATCGCTTCAGCTGCGGTGACGCCTTCGTGGCTCGCCTTGTGGGCCAACCACGGTCCATCGGTGCAATCGCCAATCGCCCACACGCCCGCGACATTGGTGCGGCCATAGGGATCGGTCTTGACGTGAAAGCGCTTGTCCGGCTCGATATTCAGGTCTTCCAGCCCGATGTTCTCAAGGTTCGGCACGATCCCCACCGCGACGATCACGTGGCTGAATTCGCTATGTGTGACCGTACCATCCTTGGCCTTGATCGCGACCTTGACGGCGGTCGCGCCGTTATCAAGAATATCGACGCTGGCTGAGGTCTGGATTTTGATGCCCTGCTTGGTCAGCGCCTTTTGCAGGAACGCCGAAACGTCGGCGTCCTCCACCGGCACGACGCGGTCCATCATTTCGACGACTGTGACGTCAGAACCCATGTCATTGTAGAAGCTGGCAAATTCAATGCCGATAGCGCCCGATCCGATGACGAGCAACTTGGCTGGCAGTTCGGTGGGGGTCATGGCGTGGCGATACGTCCAGATGCGCTTGCCATCTGACTTGGCCTTGGGCAGTTCGCGCGCGCGGGCGCCGGTGGCAATGATGATGTGCTTGGCGGTGAGCGTTTCGGCACCCTTTTCGCTAGTCACTTCCAGCTTTCCGGGCGCGATCAGCTTGCCCGCGCCCATGTGGACGGCGATCTTGTTTTTCTTCATCAACCCGGTCACGCCGCCGTTAAGCTGCTTGGCGACACCGCGTGACCGGGCGACGACAGCGGCCAGATCGGCGGTGACGTTGTCGGCCGACAAACCATATGCCTTGGCGTGCTTCATCTGGTGAAACACCTCTGCCGAACGCAACAGTGCCTTGGTTGGAATGCAGCCCCAGTTGAGGCAGATGCCGCCCAGGTTCTCGCGTTCGACAATGGCGGTTTTCAGCCCAAGCTGCGCGCAGCGGATCGCCGAGACATAGCCGCCGGGGCCGGAACCGAGAACGATGACGTCATAGGGATCGGACATGAATTACAACTCCTGTTCAAGCGCGCGTGGTTTGCCATTTCGATCCACCGCGACGAAGGTGAAGGTTGCGGCGGTTACCCGCACGGCCTCCTCCTGCTCAGGCGGGCGGCGCCACGCTTCTGTTTCAACGGCCAACGATGTGCGGCCTACCCTGACGATCCGGCCATAGACCGAAACCTCGTCGCCAACCTTGACCGGAAGCAGGAACTGCATGCCGTCCATTGACACTGTTACCGCCCGCCCGCGCGATCGGCGCGACGCAATCAGTCCCGCGCCCATATCCATCAGGCTCATCAACCAGCCGCCGAAGATGTCGCCATAGGCGTTGGCGTCCGCTGGCATGGTAGTGACTCGGATCGCCGGATTATTGAATTCGGGAAAGCTCAAGCCAACAGCCCCAGCGGCTTCTCCACCAGTTCGCGGAATGCGGCCATCAGTTGTGCGCCGTCTGCGCCGTCAATCGCGCGGTGATCGAAACTGCCGGTGGCGCACATCGCTG
>JBDUBN010000635.1:0-1513 GCA_040004085.1 Novosphingobium sp. | reverse complement strand
GCTCGGGCGGCAACTATGCGCTGTCGGCCGCCAAGGCGCTTGAATTTTACGAGACCGACGCCGAACTGATCGCCCGCCGGGCAATGGCGGTGGCGGCAGAAATCTGCGTGTTCACCAATGACCGGGTGACGGTTGAGGTGATTGGTGAAGGCGCTTCGGCATGATCGACGGCCTTACACCCAAAGCCATCGTCGCGGCGCTGGACGAACACATCATCGGCCAGCAGGACGCCAAGCGCGCGGTTGCCGTGGCGCTGCGCAATCGCTGGCGGCGGCACCGCTTGCCCGCCGAACTGCGCGACGAGGTGACGCCCAAGAACATCCTGATGATCGGGCCGACGGGTTGCGGCAAGACCGAGATCAGCCGCCGCCTTGCGCGGCTGGCCGACGCTCCATTCATCAAGGTCGAGGCGACCAAGTTCACCGAAGTCGGCTATGTTGGCCGCGATGTGGAGCAGATTGCCCGCGATCTGGTCGAGGAAGCGATTCGGCTGGAAAAATCCCGCCGCCGTGAGGCTGTACGCGAAGCTGCCAGCAAGGCCGCGATGGACCGCCTGTTGAAAGCGCTGGTCGGCGAATCGGCTTCCGAGGCCACCCGCGAAAGTTTCCGCCAGCGCATCGTCGAAAATGCGATGAACGACGTCGAGGTGGAGATCGAACTGGAGGACTCCCCGTCGATGCCGATGGAGATCCCCGGCATGCCCGGCGGCGTCGGTATGATCAACCTCAGCGACATGATGGGCAAGGCATTCGGCAAGCATCAGCTTAAGCGTCGCAAGCTAAAGGTGCCCGATGCCTGGGATAAACTGGTCGACGAAGAAGCCGAAAAGCGGATGGATCAGGACGACGTCGCCCGCGTCGCGCTACTCAATGCCGAGAACAACGGCATCGTGTTCCTTGACGAGATAGACAAGATCGCGGTTTCCGATGTGCGCGGCGGGTCGGTCAGCCGTGAAGGCGTGCAGCGCGATCTGCTGCCCTTGATCGAGGGGACAACCGTGGCCACCAAATACGGCCCGATGAAAACCGACCACGTTCTGTTCATCGCTTCGGGGGCGTTCCACGTTGCCAAGCCGAGCGACATGCTGCCCGAATTGCAGGGCCGCTTGCCGATCAGGGTCGAACTGCAGGCGCTGACCGAGGACGATTTCGTCCGCATCCTGTCAGAAACCCGCTCCAACCTGATCGAACAATACCGCGCCCTGATCCAGACCGAGCAGGTCACGCTGGATTTCACCCCCGAAGCCATCCGCGCAATCGCCCGCATCGCCTGTCAGGTCAATGACAGCCTCGAAAACATCGGCGCGCGGCGTTTGCAGACGGTGATGGAAAAGCTGCTGGAAGAAGTAAGCTTCGAGGCCGAGGACCGCGTTGGCGAAGTGGTGCTGGTCGATGATGCCTATGTCCAACGGCGCTTGGCCGGGCTGGCGCGGGATAGCGATCTGTCGAAGTATATTTTGTAGCCGAGGTTCACTTCCGCTCTGGATTGCTTCGTCGCTGCGCTCCTCGCAATG
>JBDUBN010000221.1:0-5025 GCA_040004085.1 Novosphingobium sp. | reverse complement strand
CATTGTATGGGGTGGAGAATACCCGGAAGCTGATTGCCGAGGCGTTGGAGGGGTAATGGGTACGTGGTTCGCCGACTATCCAAATGCTGTCAGGTTCAGGCTATCGCAGGGCTTGGCGTCAGGCAGGAAACGGTCACCATTGTGCCGGGGTTTGCGCCGGTAACCGCAACAGTTGCGGAAAGCTGCCCGGCTAGTGCGTTGACGATCCCCGTTCCGAGGCCGGGCTTTGCAGATGCCTGATCCTTTGGCATTCCCATGCCATTGTCAGCAACAGTCATTACCCAACCGGTGGGGTTGGATTTAAACCGCACGTCGATGTTGCCGGGCTTGGTGGCGTCAGGGAATGCGTGTTTCAGCGCGTTGATCGCGAGCTCGGTGACAATCAGCCCAAGGCTTACAGATTGTTCTGGATTCATCACGCTGTCATCCACAATCACATTCAGTGTCAGTGTAGCAGGATCGGCGATCATCGACGCAGCGATGCTGGCACACAGATCGGTCAGATAAACGTTCAGATGCACTTCAGTCGCCGTGGTTGCGGCCAGATGGCGTTGCAATTGGGCAATCGACATCACCCGATGGTGCGCTTCGCGCAGGTGTGTGCGGGCCTCTTCGGACTGCACACTGCGCACGCGCTGCATCAGGATGCTAGCAATAATCTGCAGGCTATTGGCGACGCGATGGTTCAGTTCCTGCATCAGAACCTGTTTTTCCTGCACCAATGCGTCCTTTTCGCGCCCTGCAGTGTGCACTGCAAGTTCGGACGCACGAAACGCGGTGATGTCCGAGATGGCCAGAACGAGTTGCAAGGCACAGTCTGAGTCTTGATCAAGGAGATGGGCATGCAGGATTAGTATGTGATCGGATTTATTCTTGCGTTTCAGCATGAACTCATAAGCTTTGACATCCGCGCTGCCGGCTGCCGTTGCCTCCAGCAGAGAGCGCAATTTCGGGCTGTTCCACTCACCGTCTCCGAGGGTTAGAAATTTCGCCCCGATGACCTGTTCGATGCGCAGACCGTAGGCGCTGCAAAACGACTCGCTGGCCGCTACCACGCCAAGCCGTTCGTTTAGCAGGAGCAAGGGTGTTGCTGATGACAGGACAAGTGCCATGCCAAGGCTGCTGGCGCCTTCAGTTCTTACCGGCGTAAAAAATTCCATGGCCGTAGCCTTCGGAGGCCGGAGACTCGCGCAGCGAAAGCCGTACCCGGTGATTTGTCGCGCCAAGTGTGACACGCAGATCATGATAGCCTTAGCAGCTATGTGGCTGGACCCTGCTATCTAATCGCTTGAGCCGGGCGGTCGTTGCGAGATGGCCTCGTTCAAAAGGCTGGCAATCGCGTTCATCAGTTGCGCTTCGGCATATGGTTTTTGTAAAATGAGGCTGTTGGGAACGCCCTCTGCCACCCAGTCTGCAGCGCTGTCTCCCGTAACATAAACCACAGCGATGTTTGGGAATTTCCTCCTTGCGTGATGGGCAACCTGCCAGCCATCCGCGCCGTTGCCTAGCCTGATGTCGGTTATGAGTCCCTGTAGGTCCGCACTTGCATCAATTTTTGCAATCGCCGCCGGTCCGGTGGAGCATTCTTCAACGGTAAAGCCACCATTGCGCAGTGACTCGACGAGATCCATCCGGATCAAGGCCTCGTCTTCAACGACCAAAATTGGTGGCACTTCTGCCATAATTCTTATGCTTCCCCTTCGTCCACGTTAACCAACGCCTGAGAACCCATAGAGTTTCACCGCGCGAATAATAGTGGTCTGGCAAGTGATTTTATTGCTCCCCGCCGCCCTCAGCAATTCACCGGGCAATCCAGGTCCTTGGTTTCGGCAATGGAAAAGCTCGTTGCCTCCACTTAATTCGCAGCGGCTTCGGCACTCGCGGTGTGTCTTCATTACGACACTCCAGTTGTAAAAGAGGAACGCAAACCGCTGATGGGCTTGCATAAGTGTAAGTTGCCATGAGAAACTCATGCTCGACTCGCAGTTACAATGCGTGTTCTGCGATGCTTTAATAGCGTGATTGCCTCGTGGTGGGGCAGAGGACGTCCCGCTCCTTTCACAAGGAGAATGACGGTGGCCAAACTATTTACCAGCGCAAGCCGCACTGGCGTGGCGCAATTTGCACTATGTCTTTCCATGATCAGTGCGCCAGCTTTTGCGCAGCAGGCTCCGGCGACCACTGCCGCTGCGGCGGCGGATGACACAAATCGCGGGGAAGAGATCGTCGTTACTGGCTCGCGCATTGCCCGGCCGGAACTGCAGGCTTCCATACCGGTTACCGTCGTTTCTGCTCAAAGCATTCAGGACAAGGGCCAGACCAACCTGCTGGATTCATTGCGAGATGTTCCGCTGTCGGGCCAGTCGCTTGGCAACGCCGGATCCAACTTCTCGAACTTCGACAACGGCACCGCCACCGTCAACTTGCGCAACCTTGGCGAATCACGCACCCTGGTGCTGATCAATGGCAGGCGCAGTCTCGGCATTCCGGGCGACACCGCAGTCGATTTAAACAACATTCCGACTGACTTGATCGACCATGTCGAAATCGCCACCGGCGGTACTTCGGCGGTCTATGGATCGGACGCCGTGGCCGGTGTGGTCAACATCATCCTGAAGAAGCGCTTCGACGGCGTGCAACTGCACTTACAGAACATGCTTTCCGACAAAGGCGATGCAGTCAACCAGATGGCTTCGATCACGGCGGGCAAGACTTTTGCTGATGGCGCGGGCCATCTGATCGCCAACTTCACCTACAGCAACGACAAAGGACTGCGATCAAGCGACCGCGATTTCTCGCGCAATGATTCGCCGAACAAGAGCTCTTATGCCCAGCAGGGCCTGTTCGACACCAGCGGCACGGCGGAATACTCCGTCGCCGACGGACAGGTTTACACCTTCACTCCGGACAACACCGTCAAGTCTTACCAAGGCGGAGCGATTGACGGCTATAACCGTGCGCAGAACCGCCTGCTTTCGGTACCGGTCAAGCGCTACATCGCTTCGGCGCTGGGCGATTACGAGTTTAGCAGCGCCGCCACCGCTTATTTCGAGTTCACCTATTCCAAGACCAAGGCCCGGGCGAGCATCGAGCCGCTGGCGGTCGACGATCAGGGTGTTCAGGGGCAGTCTGTCTATAACTTCGACGGCTCGCCATACCTCGGCATTCCGGTCACCAACCCCTATCTCCCGGCGCAGATTGCCAACGCCGCGATTGCCAACGGCCAAAGCTTCGTCAACTTCCGTCGGCGTTCGAACGGAATTTTCGATCGCAGCCCGGTTTCCGACCGTGATTTCTTTCGCGGCGTGATCGGGGTGAAGGGCGATCTGGGTTCGAGCTGGCGCTACGACCTGTCGTACGAGCACAGTCAGATGCGGGACGACACGCTTTCGCAGAATATTCTGATGAACAACTACGGTGCGGCGCTGAACGCTATATCGCTGGGCGGCCAGATCGTCTGCGCCGATCCGGTGGCCCGGGCTGCGGGTTGTGTGCCGATCAACATCTTCGGCTACAACACGGTATCACCGGCTGCTGTAAAGTTCCTGTCCACATATACCGGACAAGGCGTCGTCATTCCGGGTGCGACGGTTGGTCAGACGGTTGTTAACGACCTGCTGCGCAAGAACTATCAGGACGTTGCCACGCTGAACGTAGCTGGTTCTCTCTTCAATCTGCCCGCCGGACCTGTGCAGGTAGCCCTCGGCGCTGAATATCATCGCGAAAAGTCGGTGCAGATCTATGATCCGTTCACCGCATCCGGCCTCAGCGGCGCGCAGCAGGCTACGAACACCGTCGGCACCCACCATTCGAAGGAAGCTTTCGCGGAAATCAGCATTCCGGTGCTCAAGGAATCGTCGCTCGGCTACGATCTGTCCCTGGAAGGTGCGGCACGATACGCCGACTATTCAACGGTTGGCGGGGTTTGGTCTTACAAGTTCGGCGCCAACTACGCCCCGATCCGCGATATCCGCTTCCGGGCGATCTATGCGCGGGCAGTGCGGGCACCGAACATCAATGAGCTGGACGCGAACCAGAATACTACTGCGCCACAGGTCATCGATCCTTGCGACCAGAACGAAGGCAACGGCGACATACCGGTCGGCGGTTCGCCCAGTTTGGCAACGCTGCCTGCGGGCTGCGCAGCAATTCCGGGCATCTCAACCTACCTGCAGACCCACCCGTACTTCGCCTATTCGCTGGCACAGGTCCAGACGGTTTCAGGCTTTCTTGGCGGCAACCCCAATCTGGATGCAGAAGCGACCAACACACTGACCGCGGGTGTTGTCCTGACTCCGTCGTTCCTGCGCGGATTCGATTTATCGGTCGATTACTACCGGATCAAGGTGAAGAACGCGATTGCGCTGGTCGACCAGCAGACCTCGGTGGACGAGTGCTTCAACCTCGGCCTGCCGCAGTTCTGCAACAACGTGGTGCGCAATTCAAACGGCTTCATCACCACGGTCAACTCGACGTACATCAACGCCGCGTCTTATCTGGTGGCGGGTCTTGACGTCCAAGCGCACTACAACTTCCGCCCGCGGATATTCAATCCGGACGAGCGGGTGAACCTGGGTGTGTTTTACAACCACAAGTTCAAGCAGGAACAACTGCCGTTCGTGGGTGGCCCGGTTTCCAATGAGTTGGGCACTGCCGACATTTATGCCGGCAACCAGCTCGGCACGGGCTTCAAGGACCAGTTCACTTTCAATGCCAGTTATTCGACCGGACCTTTCTCGCTGGCCTATACGCTGAAGTACTATGGCCCGGTCACTGCGAGCGGCGGCGATATCAAGATCCCATCGTTCATGTACCACGATGTGCAGGCCAAGTTTGCCGTCGGCGATGACAAGCGGTTCGAATTCTATGTCGGCGTGAACAACCTGTTCGACAAGAAGCCGCCGTTCATCGCCAGCGGTGACAGCCAGTTTCCCGGCACCAACACCGTGGCGGATACCTATGACGTCTACGGCCGCATGCTGTACGTTGGTGTGACGTCCAAGTTCTGACGCGCTGAGATCGGAA
>JBDUBN010000634.1:0-1516 GCA_040004085.1 Novosphingobium sp. | reverse complement strand
AGGCCAAGGACGGCAGCCTGACCATGGACGACATGAAGGGCGGCACCTTCACCATTTCCAACGGCGGCGTGTTCGGCGGGCTGATGTCCACCCCGATCATCAACCCCCCGCAGAGCGCGGTGCTGGGCCTCCACCGCATCGAGGACCGCGCCGTGGTGCGCGACGGCCAGATCGTCATCCGCCCGATGATGTACATCGCGCTGTCCTATGACCACCGCCTGATCGACGGACGCGAGGCAGTGACCGCGCTCAAGACGATCAAGGAAGCGATTGAAGACCCGACGCGGTTGCTGATTGATTTGTGAGGCGAATGTTGCGCGTGTCCTTCGACAAGCTCAGGATGAGCGGGTCTGGTTTAAATTCAAAATCCGCTCATGCTGAGCTTGTCGAAGCACGCGCGCCACGGAGGCCCCATGGCTGACCCAACTTACGACTACGACGTCCTGATCATCGGCGCTGGCCCCGGCGGCTATGTCGCGGCCATTCGTGCGGCGCAGTTGGGCTTGAAAACGGCCTGCGTCGAAGGGCGCGAGACGCTGGGCGGGACTTGCCTCAACGTCGGCTGCATTCCGTCCAAGGCGTTGCTGCATGGCTCAGAGCTGTTCGAGGAAGCGCACGACGGGACGCTGGCCAAATTCGGCGTCAAGCTCGGTTCGGTCGAACTGGACTTGGGCGTTTTGCAGGGCGAAAAGGCCAGCGCAGTCAAGGAACTGACTGGCGGCATCGAATTCCTGTTCAAGAAGAACAAGGTCGATTGGCTGAAAGGCTATGCCGCGTTCAACGACGCCCATACCGTTGAAGTTGCGGGTAAGACCGTCACCGCCAAGAATATCGTCATCGCCACCGGATCGAGCGTAACCCCGCTGCCCGGCGTGGCGGTGGATAACGACAAGGGCATAGTAGTCGATTCGACCGGCGCGCTGGCGCTTGACCGGGTGCCAAACCACATGGTCGTAATCGGCGGCGGCGTGATCGGGCTGGAACTCGGCTCGGTCTGGCGGCGACTGGGGGCCAAGGTCACGGTCGTCGAATTCCTCGACCAGTTGCTCCCCGGCATGGACGGCGACGTGCGCAAGGAAGCGGCCAAGATTTTCAAGAAGCAGGGCATGGACCTGCGCCTCTCGACCAAGGTTACCGGCGTTGCCGTGAAGGGCAAGAAGGCCACGCTGACTGTCGAGCCTGCCGCTGGTCCTTCGACAGGCTCAGGAGGAGCGGGTGTTGAGCAGATCGAAGCCGATTGCGTTCTGGTCGCCATTGGCCGCCGTCCCAACGTGGACGGGCTGAACCTTGCCGCCATCGGGCTTGAACTCAACGCGCGCGGCCAGATCGAAACCGACCACGACTTCGCTACGTCCATCCCCGGCGTCTGGGCCATCGGCGACGTAATCCCCGGCCCGATGCTCGCCCACAAGGCCGAAGATGAGGGCATTGCGGTTGCGGAAAACATCGCTGGCCTCACCGGCATCGTCAATCACGACGTGATCCCCGGCGTGGTCTATACCATGCCCGAAATAGC
>JBDUBN010000633.1:0-1520 GCA_040004085.1 Novosphingobium sp. | reverse complement strand
AGCGCGATCGAACCGCCATTGACGTTCACCTTGGCGCGGTCGAGATCCAGGTCACGGATGAATTTTTCCGACACCACGGCGAACGCCTCGTTGATTTCCCACAGATCGATATCGTCTTTCGTAAGACCCGCCTTTTCCAGTGCCTTCTTCGCGGCCGGGACGGGCGCGTTCAACATCAGCGTGGGATCATCGCCCAGATTGGCCATGGCGACTATACGGGCACGCGGCTTCCATCCCATCTTGTCGGCATAGGCCTTCGACGCCAGCAAGATTGCTGCCGCGCCATCGACGACCCCCGATGAATTGCCCGCGTGATGCAGCGCCTTGATCTCTATGTCAGGAAATTTGGCATTAATGGCCTCACGGAAGGTCTGGCCGCCCGCGTCGATCGTCATGTCGGCCATCGCTTCGAAAGCTGGCTTGAGAGCGCCCAGGCTCTCCATCGTGGTGGACGAGCGGGGAAATTCATCCCTGTCGAGGACGACCGTGCCGTCCTCGGTCAGCACAGGGACGATCGACTTGTCGAAACGTCTCTCGGCGATGGCCGCTGCCGCCCGCTGCTGGCTGACAAAGCCGGCATTGTCGAGCTGCTCGCGGGTAAAACCTTCCATCGATGCGATAGCGTCCGCACACAAGCCCTGGTGCGACTGAGGGTGCAATGCCTGAAGCATGGGATTGCAGTTGCTTCCTGCCACACCATAGATTGGGAAATTCGCGGCCGCTTCATCCTTTGCGATCGTGGCCATCAACGACATCATTTCCGTACCACCGGCGATGACGCAATCCTCCATGCCGGACATGATCTGCGCCGCGGCGAAATTGACCGAGGTGATCCCGCCTCCGCAGAAACGGTCAAGCGTCACGCCAGACGCTTTCGGATCATAGCCGGCGGCCAGCGCAGACATGCGTCCCAGATCGCTGCCCTGCGTGCCTTTTTGCGTGGAGGTGGACCAGATGATATCGTCGACCTCATCCGTCTTGATATCGTTCCGGTCCTTGAGCGCCTTCAGCACCACCGCGCCCAACTGCTGCGGATGCATGTGCGCCAGCTTGCCTTTGCCCACTTTGCCGATGCCACGCGGCGTGCGGACTGCGTCGATGATATAGGCGTCTGCCATGTACTATTCCCTTGATTGGTGAGGGGGCCGTTGAACCCCGTAATGGTCTCGCATAAATGTTCAGACGATTAACGCAACAGCAAAGCTTGGCGCCGGCGCCAAGTGTTTCAGGATGGTATACATCGGTGTAGCATGGCCGCATGGTCGCCTTCCGGGATAACGATCAGGTTCATTCCGGGCCGGGCTGGCGACCGTGACCCGCCCGTGACGGGTCGATGGGAATGTTCGTCCGCCCGCGTTTCGCCGATCAGTTGCTTGGATGTCTCGTCCACACAGACGAGTGGGCACTCGGGGTCGCGGGGTCTGTGATAAACTTCGAGTACATCTTCCATGGCGGCTACAAAGACGGTGACGTGCTCCCCTGATTGTTACCGTTCAGAAGTAGAGTCCTTCTGTTGTTTG
>JBDUBN010000220.1:0-5042 GCA_040004085.1 Novosphingobium sp. | reverse complement strand
AAAAAGCCTTGTCGTGGACAAGTACTCGTAACGTCCCGACAATGATCGCCAGATCGCGCCAGAGCGACCAACCGTTCATGTATTCGAGATCGGCGTTGAGGCGGCTGGCCAGGTCCGCTTCGTGCCGGGTCTCGCCGCGTAGACCGCGCACTTGGGCAAGGCCCGTCAGCCCCGGCTTCAAGGCGTGCCGCAGCCAATAGCGCGAGTCGATTTCCCAAAACAGCTTGTCCCCGGCCTGCGAGCCGATGGCGTGGGGACGCGGGCCGACGAGGCTCATGTTGCCGAGCAGAACGTTGAGCAATTGCGGCAGTTCGTCGATGCTGGTGCGGCGAATCAGGCGGCCGACTCGCGTTACCCGCACATCATTGCGGGCGGTGGAAAGCTGGCCTTCGTGATCGGCACGGCTGACCGCCATCGAGCGGAATTTGTACATCGCGAAAAAGGTGTTGCCCTGCCCCATGCGGCGTTGGACGAACAGCACGGGGCCGCCGTCTTCGAGCATGATTGCCAAGGCGGTGAACAGCATCAGTGGACCAAAAGCGACCAGTGCAATCCCGGTCAGCCCCAGATCGAGCAGGCGCTTCATTGCCCGCGCGCGCAGGCCAAGCGTGCCGACCGACACCAGCAGCAACCCTCGCCCGCCCGCATGGCGCGCTCCCTGCGCACCTAGCGCGATGATCGAGTCGTCAATCACTTCGCCCTGAATCGCCGCGCCCTTGAAGATCATCGCCCAAGCCACGCGCCGTTCGGGTGGGCAAGAGACGATCACCCGGTCGACATTGCGCAGCATGGTGCCGATGCGGTCCATTGCCACCGGATCGGAAAGCTCGGGCACTAGCCCCAACTGTTCGGCGCTGATCGTGCGCACCGATGGTAGGTCAAGCGCCGGACCGCCATCATCGATCACCAGTTCGTTGATCGCTTGCGCGCCGCAGCGCCAAGTGACGAACGCGCGCATCTGCGCCCGGCACCACGGCAGCAGCAGCGCCGCCAACAGCACGCCCATGGTGAACGCCACGCGCGAGAAATCGCGGCTCGATTTGGTGTAAAAGGCGATGAAAATGACCACCAGCGACGAAATCAGCAGTGCAATCAGTGCGCGGATCATGGCCCGACCGGGCCGCAGCAAGGTTTGCAGCGAATAGGCGCCGTTATAGAGCGCGACAGTCAGGAACACCGGCAGGACCAGTTGCGCCAGCAGCAGCCCTGCGCCTATTCCGCTCGGCCCCAGATAGGCATAGCCCGCTGCGGTGAAGGCGGCGATCAGCATCGCAATATCGCCGCACATGATCGCCAGATAAGCCTGTAGCCGCCGCCGTTCCAGATTCGGCGTCGCCTCAGGCAGATCGGCAATTTCAGGCACGGTGGGCCTGAATTCGATGTTCATCGCAAGGCTTGCCCCACGGGCGTAACTGGTCTGCTGAATGGCCCCCAATTCCCCGCCCCGACGCTTACCGCAATTCACGGTTAATGCGCTATGGGTTTTATGCGGTCAGTTCTTTTGCGCCGCGACGCGCGTGATATCGGCCAAACCTTGCCCCAGCAGCAGTTCGGCGGCCTGACTGTTGGCCAGCATGCTGCGGTGCAAGTCAACCAGCCGTGCCACCAGCCGTTCCAGCCGTCGCCCGCGCCAGCGTTGGAGTTGCGCGCGTAGATCGCGTTCGTCTTTCCAGAAGATGCGCCGCGCCGACTTTTCGGCCTCGATCAGCGCGCCGACATCGCCGCCGCGCCCCAGTTTGGCCGAAAGCTGGGCGAGCTGCGCGGCCCGGCGTTCTATCGCCAGCAACACCCCGACCGGGTTCAGCCCCAATTCGTGCAACCGCCGTAGTTCGCCCGCCAACTTGCCCGCCTCGCCCGACAGCACGACATTGACCAGCGGCATGAAGCCATCGTCGTCGGTACTCGCGCCGATCAGATCAAGCGCGGCGGCGTCGGCAGTGCGGGGGCGTTCCGGGCTGGCGTCAAGGTAGAGCGCCAGCTTGTCGACCTCGCTTTGTGCCAGCCGGGTGTCGAGCCCGGCAGCGCGGGCGATGCGGTCGGCCAGACTGCCGTCGATGCGGAGGCCCGCCGCGCTCGCCATATCACGAACGGCGGCGGAGACGGTGCGCAAGTCCGGCGGCCAGAACATCGCCACCAGCGCGTCCTTGCGGTCGGCCAGCAGTTTGGCGGTGCGCGATTTGTCTGTGGCGCTGGTGGCGACGATCAGCACCGGGCAGGGCGGCACGTCGCTGGACAGCAGGATTTCCACTGCCTCGCAGGCCTCGTCGCTCGATACGCGCAGCCAGATGTGGCGGGTGTCGCCGAACAGCGAAGTTGACCGCGCCTCGTCGCTCAGCCGCACGGGGTCGCGCTTCATTTCCGCGCCGACGAGTTCGATGCGTTCGCCCGGATCAGGGAGCAGCGCGACGATGCGGTTGGCGGCGTCTTGCGCTCCGGCCTCATCAGGCCCGCAAAAAAAGAACACCCGCGCCTGTGCTGCCGCCTTGCTGGCCAGACCGGCAAAGTCTTTCTGGGTGGCTTTCACTGCTGAGTTGCAGCGCCCTTGCGCAATTGCAGGGCAAGGTTGGAAACGATGCGGCTGGCGACTTCGCGCGACAGGTTTTCCAGCGCGGTCTGTTCAGCCGCGATGGTGGCATATTCGCTGCTGACAACGTCAATACCCGCGTCGGCCCCGGCGGTGGCGTCGACCATGATCCGCCCGCTGGCCAGATCGACCAATTGATAGCGCGCGCGCAAAGTGCGGCGTTCACGGCCGATGGTATCGTCTGACAGCAAGCCCAGCCCTTCGAGCTTGTCATCCAGTCGGACGTCGAGCCGATAGCGCGTTTCCCCGCCGGAACCGGATGCGCGCAACTGATCGTTGAGGGCATTGCGCATCAGCCAGCCGTTGCGGCCCTCGATCGGCGGGACATCAATCCCGGATAGACCGCGCGCCACCACACCATTGCCGCCGCCCGCGTACATCGGCTGAAGCCCGCAACCGGCGAGTGAAAAGGCCAGCGCGCAGAGGATCGTCCCGCGCTTCATATGACAAGATTTACCAGACGGTCAGGCACGACGATCACCTTTTTCACTTCGGCCCCATCCAGCGCACGCTGCACGTTACTGCTGGCAAGGGCAAGTGCCTCGAGCGCATCGCGGGGCAAGCCCTTGGCGACAGTCAAGGTATCGCGCAACTTGCCTTTGACTTGCACGGCGATCGTGACTTCGTCCTCGATCAGCAGCGCGGGGTCAACCGGCGGCCATGCGGCCTCGGCGATCAGGCCCGGTTCGCCGATCAGTTCCCAGGCCTCTTCCGCCAGATGCGGCATCATCGGCGCGACGAGCAGCAGCAGCGTGCGGATCGCAGCGGAGCGGCTGGCGGACGGCGCGGCCTTTTCCACCGCGCCGGTCAGTTCATATACGCGGGCCACGGCCTTGTTGAAGGACAACGCGGCAATGTCGTCGGCAGCGGCGGCCACGGTCTGGTCGCGCTTGCGGTCAAGGGCTTTGTCTTCGCCAGTGGTAGCTGCATCGTATTGGCCGAACAGCCGCCACAACCGCTGGACGAACCGGGCGCAGCCTTCGATGCCCGCTTCGGACCACGGCAAATCGCGCTCTGGCGGGCTGTCAGACAGCATGAACCAGCGCACCGCATCGGCGCCGTATTTGGCGACGATGTCGTCGGGATCGACGACGTTCTTCTTCGACTTCGACATCTTGATGACGCGGCCGACTTCGACCGCCGCGCCATCGGCTTTCAAGCTTGCGCCGTCAGAACTGCGCTCGATTTCATCGGGCGAGAAATAGGACGGCTGGCCATTCGCCGCGTCAGTGCGGAAATAGGTCTCATGCGTCACCATGCCCTGCGTGAACAGGCTGGCAAACGGCTCAGCAAAGTCGATCTGGCCGATGTGCTTGAGCGCGCGGGTCCAAAAGCGGGCGTAGAGCAAGTGCAGGATCGCGTGTTCGATGCCGCCGATATATTGCTCCACCGGCAGCCATTTGGCCAAGACCGCCGGATCGAACGGACGGTCGCTCGGCTGGCTGGCAAAGCGCAGGAAATACCACGAGCTATCGACAAAGGTGTCCAGCGTGTCGGTTTCGCGCGTGGCAGGTTTGCCGCATTGCGGGCAGGGGGTATGCTTCCATGTTGGATGGCGCAGCAGCGGATTGCCGGGGGTGGCGAAATCGACGTCCTCTGGCAGCACGACGGGAAGCTGCTTTTTCGGCACCGGCACCACGCCGCAAATCTCGCAGTGGATGAACGGGATCGGCGTGCCCCAATAGCGCTGACGCGAAACGCCCCAGTCGCGCAGCCGCCAGACAGTCTTGCCCTCGCCCCAGTCCTCAGCTTCGGCGCGGACGATGACTTCGGCCTTGGCGGCGGGCACATCCATGCCATCAAGGAAGCGCGAGTTCACCAGCTTGCCGGGGCCGGTATAGGCTTCATTGCCCACGAATACGGCGTCGGTCAGGTCACCGTCGGCAACCACACGGATGACCGGCAGGTCATACTTGCGGGCGAAATCGAGGTCGCGCTGATCATGCGCCGGGCAGCCAAACACCGCCCCGGTGCCGTATTCAATGAGGACGAAATTGGCGATATAGACTGGCAGCGTGATCGCCGGATCGAGTGGGTGAGCGACGCGCAGACCGGTGTCAAAGCCGCGCTTCTCGGCGGTTTCCAGTTCGGCGGCGGTGGTTCCGCCCCGGCGACATTCGTCGATAAACGCGGCGGCATCGGCATTGTCGCGGGCCAGCGCGGCGGCCAGCGGATGCTCGGCGGCGATGGCGGCAAAGCTGGCGCCGAACAAGGTGTCGGGCCGAGTGGTGAAAACATCGAAACTGGCGGGGGCAGACGGCAGCGGCGCTGTCAGATCGAACTGGAACTGCAAGCCCTGTGATTTGCCGATCCAGTTCTCCTGCATCAGGCGGACCTTTTCAGGCCACTTGTCGAGTTCGCCCAGCCCGTCGAGCAGGTCGTCGGCGAACTGGGTGATTTTCAGGAACCACTGGCTCAGCTTGCGCTTTTCCACCAGCGCGCCCGACCGCCAGCCGCG
>JBDUBN010000632.1:0-1528 GCA_040004085.1 Novosphingobium sp. | reverse complement strand
GCGGGCGATGCGGGCGGGGTCGGCCTGTACTTCGTTCTCGCCGGTTCGGACGGCCTCTCGCAAGAGCCGTGGCGGCTGGCGGACGGCAGCCGTGCGGTGTCGCTACGCCTTGATGGCGTCACGGTCCCCGCCGACCGCCAACTGACCGGCGGGGTTGCCGCCCTTTCCACAGCCGAAACACTGGCCAGCCTTGCGCGCAGTGCCGAGGCTATTGGCATCATGGCGCGCATGTTCGCCGAAACGCTTGACTACTTGCGCACGCGCGAACAGTTCGGGGCCAAGCTGGCCAGCTTTCAGGCCATCCAGCACCGCATGGTCGCGCAATATGCCGTGATCGAGCAAGGCCGGGCGCTGCTCAATCTGGCATTGGTCAGCCGGAGCGATGCCGAATTCGCGCAAGCGGTCGATGGCGCCCGCGCCTTTATCGCGCCCGCCTCCATCGAATTGGGTCACGAGATGATCCAGTTCCACGGCGGCATGGGCGTTTCCGACGAACTGGCCATCGGTCACGGCCACAAGCGTCTGCTGGTGCTGTCGCGCTGGCCGGAAGCTCCCGAGGCCACGCTCGACCGGTTCGCAGCGGTAGGCTGAATGATGGCGCAACAACCGCAGGGATGATGGCATATGACTAATCTGGGTGCGCAGCGGCTGAGCGGGCGGGTCGGCTTTGTTTCGGGCGGGCTCCGCGGCATCGGGCTTGCCTGTGTCGAACGTTTTCTGGCCGAGGGCGCAAAAGTCGTGCTGTCCGACCTTGACGCAGCCGACAGCGAAGCGGTGACCGCGACCATGGCCCGGTTGAGTTCAGCGGCGAGCTATCTACAGGCCAACGTCACGCAGGAAGGCGACTGGCTGCGGGCGCGCGATCATGTCGCAGAGCACCACGGCCAGTTGCATATCCTGGTCAATAATGCCGGCATCGGACCGACCCATCCGGTCGACACGATGACCATGGAAGAATGGCGGCGGGTCATGGCGGTCAACGTCGATGGGGTGTTTCTGGGCGTCAAGACCTTCACCGCGATGCTGGCCGATAGCGGCGCCGGGGTTACCGGCGGGGCCTCGATCATCAACGTCAGTTCGATGTTCGGGATCGTCGGTGCGGTCGATACTTCGGCCTACAATGCTAGCAAGGGCGCGGTGCGGCTGTTTACCAAGGCGATTGCGCTGGAATTCGCGGCCAAGAAAATGCCGATCCGCGCCAATTCGCTGCACCCCGGCATGATCGAAACGCCGATGATGGACATTGGCTTTCAGGGTCTGGTCGACAAGGGGCTGGCTGCCAGCGTGCAGGAACTAAAGGACGGCATGATCGCGCTGACGCCATTGGGTCGGCTCGGTCAGCCGCAAGACCTCGCCGCCGGAGTGTTCTTCCTCGCCAGCGCCGACAGCGCCTTCATGACCGGGGCCGAACTGGTGATGGATGGCGGCTGGACGGCTCAGTAGGATAATGGCAGCGCTCCGCAGCGCAGAATGCTTGACAAATATAACCATATAGGTTATATGCCCGCCCGTGACGGGTGCGAGGGCG
>JBDUBN010000631.1:0-1531 GCA_040004085.1 Novosphingobium sp. | reverse complement strand
GAGTGTCAGAACTTCACGCCGACGGTCGCGCCGTATGAAGTCGGTTCAAGCGCCATGCCGAACGACCATAGCCCGGCCACGGTGAAGGCATGGGTGGTGGTCTTGTTGTTCGCCAGGTTGCGACCATACAGGCGCAAGTAGGCATCGGCTGCGCTCAGCTTGAAGTTGAACGACAGGCTGGCGTCGACCAGGTTCTGCGTCTTTGTGCGCACACGCGGATCGTTGCCGACGACGTTGTTGACCGTGACCAGGCTGGTCGGCAACACGGCCTGCGAGATCTGCTCATCGTAAGGCGCGATGTGACGCACCCCGGCGGTGGCGACGATCTTGCCAAAGCTGGTGGGCACCGAATACTCGCCCTCGAACGAGCCAGAGAACTTCGGCGCGTAGATCAGGTTGTTGTGCGAGTAATCGCAGGTGCCGATGCCCGCCCCGACGACGCAGCCGACCACGAAATTGCGGAAGTGCGATTTCATGTAGGCGGCGCTGGCGGTGAACTTCAGGCCTTCCATTGGCCGGAAGGTACCGTCAAATTCTAACCCACGAATAATCGCGCCGCCTGCGATGTTGCCGGTGACCGTCTGGTTGCCAGTAGGGCCACCCGGGATCGTCAGGTTCTGCTGCATGTTCTTGTAATCGGACACGAAGGCCGCAAAATTCAGCTGCAGCTTGCGGTCAAGCAGGGCGAACTTGGCGCCCGCTTCATACGAATCGACGGTTTCCGGCTGAAACGGCGTGCCGGCGGTAACAGCCGTCGCCGCGCGCGGGCTGAAGCCACCCGAGCGGTAACCGCGCGACCATGAGGCATAGAGCATCGTATCTGTGCTGGGACGGAAATCGATGCCGAGCTTCGGGGTGAACTTGGTGAAGCTGGCATCGCCAGAGCCGACTGCGACGAACTGGCTGCGCGAAACATTGGCCGGGCTGACCAGAACGTTGGGAGCAAAGCCGTTCCACAGCTGCTTGTTGTCATGGCTCCAGCGGCCACCGAATGACAGACGCCAGTTTTCAGCGAACGCCCAGTTGAAGTCACCGAACACCGCATAGCTCTTGGTGTGGCCTTCGACGTGCTGGGCATTCTTGTCGAACAGGGTCGGGGCGACGGCAGGGTTGAACCCGAACACCCGCGACCACTGCGTCAGGTCATACTTGGAATCAAAGAAAAAGCCGCCGATGACGTAGTCGAACGACGAACCGATCTGGCCCGAAGCGCGCAGTTCCTGGCTCCACTGGGTATAGTGCTGGCGGCGGTCAACGTAATAGAGATCGGTCGACGAACCGTCAAAATCCTGCGTCTGCTCCTCACGCGAATGGCGCCAGCCGGTGATCGAGGTCAGCTTGATCGCGCCCAGATCGGCGTTCATTTCCAGCGTTGCGGCGGGAGCATGGTAATGGCTTTCTGCCGGGGCAGAAAACACGGTGTAGAGATCAGTAGTAGTGTTGCGGTTGCATTCAATCGCCGGTTCGAACGCGCAGAACACCTCGGAACTGTTCGCCAGGTTTGCGACCACCGGATCAAAGGTCTGGATAG
>JBDUBN010000630.1:0-1532 GCA_040004085.1 Novosphingobium sp. | reverse complement strand
ACTGCCGCATCGCATACAGCGCATCGCGCCAGATGTCCGGGCGGCCCTCACCGGCAAAGTCATAGCGCACCAGCACCCGGCCAATCGCGGCGTTGTTGAGCAGCAGAGTGAGCGCGGCCAGTGCGGCGATAGCAGCCACGGCGAGCGTAATCAGCACGGTCCGGCGGCTGAACTTCAGCCACGGCCGCATGATCATCGCCACGGCTAGCAGCGGAACCGGCAGCAACGCGGTTCCGGCGCGCGAACCGGTCAGGAACACGCCCATGGTGAACAGCACCGTACCCAGCGCCACACCCGCTAGCGCCATGGGCACGTGCCGCCCGTGCGATTTCCGGTCCGCTTCGCTGGGCAGCTCCAGCCATTCCCGCACGGCGGCGGCGAGCGCGACCATGCCGATCATCAGCATGTCAGCCGAGGAATTGTGGTTGCCCTGAAATCCGTTGAGGAAACTCGCCTCGGGCACATAGAACCGCAGGGCGTTGCCGCCCGCCGCGCTCATCGGCCCGCCTGCGATCTGACCGGTGCCGACGATGAGCGCGAGGATGGCCATGGCGGCGATCAACGCCACCACCAGTGCGCGCCCGCGCCTGCCGAGGCTGGCGATGATCGGCACCAGCGCCACGGTAGGCGCCATGACGAGCAACGACGCGACGGTGCGCGGCGGCGACATCGACCACGGCATCCAGTGATCCGCTGCGCCAACCAGCGCCAGCGACGCCGTCTCAAGCTCGCGTCCGGGCAGGCGCTGCCACAATGCAGGCGGCAGCGGGATGAGTTGAACGATCGGCAGGATCAGCACCAGCCCGGCCACAATCCATGCCTTGCGGTCCGCACCAACCAGCAAGGCGGTGCGTCTTGGCGAGAGTAGCAGCGCCGCCACGATCAGCGCGGCGGTGCATTGCAGGATCATCTCCGGCAGCGGCGCGACCGATCCGCCACCGCCCAGCATGATACCCGCCGCAAGCAGCAGCGCCGCCAGCACGCTGTTCTGATGGCTTGCGAGTCCGGTATGATTGGTGGAGGCAATAGCGGGATTAAACGTCGGCATCGGTTCAAGCTTAGGCGGTTACGCGCAAAGAAAAACCCCCTTCGTCGGAAGGGGGCTTATCCACTGCCAGACGGGCCTGGCAAACTATTCAGCGAATGGCTGCTTAGCTGGCGCTGCTGTTGTAAGGGTTCAGCACGACCAGCGTAAAGCCCGAGCCGGGAATCGCGGTGCCAGTGCCGGGCCGCGAGATTACCAGCTTGTTCGCATCGTTATGCAGCACCATGGCCGGAATGGCCGAAGGCGCGCGGGTTTCGCCCGTCAGCGCAGCGGCCGAGGTGACGATTCCGGTGAATGCGAGTGCTGCAATAATCTGGCTGGTCACGTCTTATGCCCCATCAATCAGTGTAATCACGGATTTTCCAATACCGCGATGTAACACATGTGCAAAACTAGTCTACTGGTTTTCGCTTAGTTAATTGGCCAAGGCTTAAAAAGCCTTGTCGTGGACAAGTACTCGTAACGTCCCGACAATGATCGCCAGATC
>JBDUBN010000219.1:0-5079 GCA_040004085.1 Novosphingobium sp. | reverse complement strand
GCGCTGATCCTGCGTATCTATGGCCGGGGCCGTCCGGTGCTGCCCGCCGATGCCGACTGGGACGAGATCGCGGCGCATTTTGACCTGCTGCCGGGCACCCGCCAGATCTTCGACATTGCGGTGGAGAGCGTGCAGACCAGCTGCGGTTGGGGCGTTCCGGTCATGGCGCTGGAGGCGGAACGGCAAACGCTGGTCAAGTACCACGCCGGGCAAGACCCCGAAGCATGGGCGGCGAAGTACAAGGCGCGCGACCGCAGCATCGACGGACTGCCCGTCCGGCCAACCGACCGCTATATTGCCGGAAGTCAGGCCTGAGCCGACGTGCAGATTACCTTTGCCAGCTACAATATCCACAAGGCGGTGGGGGTGGACGGTCGGCGCGATCCTGACCGGATCCTGTCGGTGCTGCGCGAGATCGACGCCGATGTGATCGCCCTGCAAGAGGCCGACCGCCGCTTTGGCGACCGGGCCAGTGTGCTCCCCCGGCAGGCGATTGACGACCACACCCCATGGCGCGCGGTAACTTTAGGCGGTCGACCGGACAGCATGGGCTGGCACGGCAATGCCCTGCTGGTGCGGCGCGGGATCGAAGTTACGTCTGCCGCTGCTGTCCCGCTGCCCATGCTCGAGCCGCGCGGCGCGGTCAGCGCCAGGCTGGTTATCGGTGGGCGCAGCGTGACAGTCGTCGGCATGCATCTCGACTTGTCGGGCATCCGGCGGCGGCATCAGTTACGCACCGTGCTTGCCCATGCCGACAGCGGGCCATCAGTGCTGATGGGTGATTTCAACCAGTGGACACAGGCGCGCGGCGCGATGCGGGAATTCGGCGAGGACTGGCAGGTGCTCGATCCCGGCCGCAGCTTTCCCAGCCGTCAGCCAGTGGCGCGGCTGGACCGCATTATCGCCTCGCAACACTGGCAATGCCACCACACGGCGGTGCATCACAGTTCGCTGGCGGCGCAGGCGTCCGACCATTTGCCGGTGTTTGCCCGGCTCCTGCTTGCCTAAAAATTAGGCAGATGCCCGCGAATCGGGCGGAACTATCCAGCAGTGTCAGTGCCTTGAATCCGCCGCAGCTCTGATTCTTAACAGATTCTTCATCTTGGCACAGTGCTTGCGAAGCCCCGGATGCCGGCGATGGGTCCGGTAGGCTTATAGGGGATAGGCATGAAGTTCATCATCGCCATCATCAAGCCGTTCAAGCTTGACGAAGTGCGCGAAGCGCTGGGCGCCATTGGCGTTGCCGGCATGACCGTAACCGAGGTCAAAGGCTTTGGGCGGCAGAAGGGCCAGACGGAAATTTACCGCGGCGCCGAATATTCGACCAACATGCTGCCAAAGGTCAAGATCGAGGTCGCTGTCAGCGATGATCTTGCCCCGCAGATCGTCGAAACCATCCAGCAGGTCGCCAGCACCGAGGCCATCGGTGATGGCAAGATCTTCGTGCTCGATCTGGCTGAGGCGGTTCGTATCCGCACCGGCGAGTCCGGGGATACGGCGCTGTGATCGCCGCCGCTGCAATAGCCGCATCCGACAGGAGGGATAACACCATGATCCGCAAGATAGCTTGCGGTATTGGCGCGCTGGGCACATCGCTGTTCGCCGCCACCACCGCCTTTGCGCAGGAGGCCGCTGCCTCCGCTACCGCCGCAGCCGATGCTGTGGCCACTACTGCCGCCGCTGCCGCTGCACCGGTCGTCGCTGCAACAACCGCACTTATCAAGGCACCCGATGCCGCCGCGATGGCCACCATGGTCAACAAGGGCGACACCGCCTGGATGCTGGTTTCCTCGGTCCTCGTGCTGATGATGAGCGTTCCCGCGCTGGCGCTGTTCTATGGCGGCCTTGTGCGTACCAAGAACATGCTGAGCGTGCTCATGCAGGTGTTCATGATCGTTTCGGTTGCGTCACTGGTCTGGGTTTGCTGGGGCTATACCATGGCCTTCACCAGCGGCGGGCCGTTCATCGGCGGCTTCTCGAAGCTGTTCCTGGCCGGGGTTTCCGCCTCGACTTATGCGGCGACGTTCTCGAACAACGTCTATATTCCGGAATATTCCTTCGTCATTTTCCAGATGACGTTTGCCTGCATTACCCCGGCCCTCATCGTCGGCGCCTTTGCTGAACGCGTGAAGTTCACCCCGCTGATGATCTTCGTGGTGCTGTGGCTGACGGCCGTTTACTTCCCGATCGCGCACATGGTCTGGTACTGGGCTGGCCCAGACTTCCTCGTCGATGCGCCGACTGATTACGGCTATCTGTGGGGCAAGGGCGCGCTGGACTTTGCCGGTGGCACCGTGGTTCACATCAACGCCGGTATTGCTGGCCTGGTTGGCTGCATCATGATCGGCAAGCGCGTTGGTTTTGGCAAGGAAGCCACTCCCCCGCACTCGCTGACCATGACCATGATCGGCGCTTCGCTGCTGTGGGTGGGCTGGTTCGGTTTCAACGCCGGTTCCAACCTTGAAGTCAACGGCGTAACCGGCGTGGCCTTCATCAACACCTTCGTGGCGACTGCTGCGGCTGCGGTAAGCTGGGCGATTGTCGAACAGCTGCACCACGGCAAGCCTTCCATGCTGGGCGGCGCAACGGGTGCGGTGGCCGGTCTGGTTGCCATTACCCCGGCTTCGGGCTTCGCTGCTCCGATGACTTCGATCATCATGGGCCTGCTGGTTTCGCCACTGTGCTACGTGTTCGTCAGCACGGTGAAGAACAAGCTGAAGTACGACGATACGCTTGACGTCTTTGGCGTCCACTGCATCGGCGGTATCTTCGGTGCGCTGGCCACTGGCGTTGTCGCTGATCCGGCACTCGGCGGACAGGGCTGGATCGACTACACGGTGTTCCCGGCAGTCCCCGGTGCATACGACATGGTCGGCCAGGTCATCACTCAGGGCAAGGCTGTCCTGGTGACGCTGCTGTGGTCGGGTATCGGTTCTGCCATCCTGTTCTTCATCGTCGACAAGCTGTTCGGCCTGCGTCCCACCGAGGAAGCAGAGCGCGAAGGCCTCGACCTCTCCGAACACGGCGAACGCGCTTACAACTACTAAGCGTTTCGCCTGACAAACTTGGCGGGATCGGGGAACCTCCTCCTCTCCTCTCCCCGGTCTCGCCAACCCATGTTCCTCCTGCGAACATAGCCTCAAGGGCCGGAGCCAGCCGCTCCGGCCCCTTTTTTGTGGTTCAAACCCGTTCGAGAGGTAGATGTGGCGGCGGTGGCAGTATCACCTCAATCGAGTCGCTTGCCCGCACAATGCCGCCGGTAACGACCACGCTCATGATACCGGCCTTGCGCACAGAGGTGCCATCGGCGAGCCCATCCAGAACGGCTTTCAGTAGGCCCGGACGAAAACTTTCGATCTGACTACAAGGGTTGCGCAAGCCCGTCACTTCCAACTCGACGGACGCGCCAATGTGCAGCCGAGTGCCAGTTGGTAAGCTGAGCAAATCGATATTGGCAGTCAGAATGTTTTCACCAAGGTCTCCAGATTTCAGGTAAAAAGGCGCGACTGCCCGTTCACTGAAAAGCTCAGAATGGATCAGATGCACCTGCCGCAGATTGGGCTGTGAGGGATCGACAGCCACACGCGAGCGATGACGCACCGTGTTGCCATTGTGCGCATCACCAACAACACCAAGCCCAGCTATCAGCCTGATTTCCGGCACGACATGCTTGGAGAAGTTGTGTCGGTCGTCGCAAGACACGCTAATAACAATGCCCACACTCACTCCCCCTCCCCCCACCGCTCCCGGATCATATCGCTCGTATCCCGCGCGCCGTCATGGTTCCACCCCGGCACACGCCACACATACCCCAACTTGTGCCGCCACGGGGCGGACCACACGTCGCGGGCAATGCCGATCCATTCGTGGAACGCGCTCCACAGCAGGTTGAAACTGCCGAGCTGTTTGACGATCCCGTAATGATTGCGCACGCCGTCCAGTTCGGGCTGGAAGGTGGCAAATAACCGGTCCCACACGATGAATGTCCCTGCGTAATTGCGGTCAAGGTACTGCGGGTTGGTGGCGTGGTGGACGCGGTGGTGGCTGGGGGTGTTCATCACCGCTTCGATCCAGCGCGGCAGGCGGCGCACCACCTCGGTATGGACCCAGAACTGGTAAATCAGATTGATGCCCCCGCAGGTCAGGATCATCACGGGGTGAAAGCCCAGCAGCGCCAGCGGCAGGCGGAACACGAATGACAGGGCGATGAACCCGGTCCACGTCTGCCGCAGCGCGGTGCTGAGGTTATAGTGCTGACTCGAATGGTGATTGACGTGGCTCGCCCAGAACCAGCGCACCCGGTGCCCGCTGCGATGCGCCCAGTAATAGGCCAGATCGTCGAGCACGAAACACGCGCCCCACGCCCACCATGCCCAGCCAATGGTCACCGCGCGGAACTGGTAGAGCCACATGGCGGCGGTGAATACCAGGCCGCTGGTCAGCAGGCCGATGGCAGTGCTGCCCAGCCCCAGCGCCAGCGACGTCAGCGTATCGCGCGGTTCATAGGCGGTTGGCGCACGGCGCCGGGCCCACAGCATCTCGGCCACGATCAGGGCCACGAACGCCGGGATGGCGTAAGCCACAGGATCAAATCCGCGCATCGCTCTCCTTCACCCCAGTCGCCCATTCACTTCAGGCGGCGCAGACTGCCCGCCCACGCCTGAGCCTCGGCGCCAAGGTCCAGCGTGACTGTGCCGAACGTTGTATCATCAGTGCTGAGGGTAAGGAAATTGCGATCCAGCCGCGTGCCTTGGTGGCCCGTGATCAGCCGCGCGGCAAAGTGGGCACCATGGCGGCGCAGCAGCATGATCCGGCCTTGGCGGTCACGCAGCAAGGCCCCGATCCCGGCGCGATCAAGCGCAACCTCCATCGGCTCAAACCCGCAGACCGCCGCCCGCGCCAGTTCGCAAGCCTCTTGCCGGTCGCGCAGCCGCACATCGCCGCCCAGCCCCAGCGCGCGGGCGAGCCATGCCAACAGCAGGATCGCCAGTAGCGACCCGCCAAGCTCAATAACTAGCTGAGCTGCGCTCGCATTCACCCGGCGCGCGCGGACAGCATGTCCAGCAGCGAACGAATGGG
>JBDUBN010000013.1:0-17208 GCA_040004085.1 Novosphingobium sp. | reverse complement strand
GCTGTGCGCGCGTGCGCGAAACGTTACCAGCACCATTTCCGCCAAAGGCAGATCGCCTGAATAGTCGGTAAGGATTTCGCGTACAGTGCCCGCTGCCAACTCGTCGCGAAGCAGGCTGGCGCCGGTCAGCCAGATCGTGTCGGATTGCAGCATGATCCTGCGCAACACCCCGAAATCGTCACAATCGATCGTCTGCTCAAGGAACAGCGCGGGCGGCGACGCTCCATTCTCTTCCAGCCTTCCGGTCCGCCCGCCCGCCCGGGGGAAAATGCGTAAGTCTTCCCAACTCGAGGGCTCTGGCCGGTCCGCAAGCGGATGCTCGCGCCGCACGAACAGCCCAAGTTGCATATGGCAAATCGTCTCGATTGCGAGTGTTGGCGGAAAGCTGAATGAATTCGCCGCGCAGATGCAGAAATCCAGCGTGCCGTCCAGTAACGCGGCAATCAGGTCAGGCGTGGTTTGCATCGACGCCGCGATGCGGAGCGAAGGCCAGCGAGTCGCGCTTTCGGTGAGCAAGTCGGGCATCAGATAGCTAAAAGCGAGTGGCCCCGCGCCAACCCTGACCCGACCAGCCTCGCCGCGGCTCTGCAACAGCAGGTCGTGCTCGATCGCAGCCACCCGCCCCAGAATCTGGCGAGCCGATCCTACCAGATCGACGCCCGCCGCCGTCAGCGTCGCGCCCGACCTGTTCCGGTCAAACAGCCGCAGACCGCAGTCCTGTTCCAACTGCGCAATCGCGCGGCTGAAGGCCGGCTGGCTGACGCCAAGCCGCGCAGCGGCCCTTGAAAAATGCCCTTCTTCGGACAGGGCGAGGAGATATTGCAATTTGCGAAGGTTCAGCTTCATACCTTGAAGGTATCAAAAACGCGATCATAATGCATTGGACAATATTTGGGGCAGCCTGCAAGTCCGGCCGCGTTAGCGAGAGGAAGATTGTATGAACTCGGCCCAGCCTGCCTTTGCCCCCAAGCCTTCCCACGTGCCCGACGACGTCGTCGTCGATTTTGACTACATCCATCCGGCCGGGATGGATGAACTGGGCGTCTACGGCGCGATGAAGCGACTGCATGACGGCCCGGATATTGTCTGGTCGCCCCGCCATGGCGGTCACTGGCTCGTGACTCGCGCGGAAGACGTCCGCTTCGTCCAGGAAAATTATGAAGTCTTCAGCCATGAAATCTTCATGATTCCGCGAGAATTACAGCGCTTCCGCCCGGTGCCGCTGGCGGTCGACCCGCCGAACCACACGCGGTACCGCGCGGTCATCAATCCCGGCTTCACGCCCAAGCGGGTGCTCGCGATGCGCGAGGATGCTCGCGCCCTGACGATCGAGCTTGCGGAAAAGATGCTGCCGAACGGCAGCTGCGAATTCCTGTCGGAATTCGCCCGGATCATGCCCGTCACCATGTTCCTCAAAATGGTCAATCTGCCGCTCGACCGCCGCGAGCAGTTTGTGGAATGGGGCATCGCGATCATGTCCGCCTATGATCCCGACGACCGTGCGGCAGCACAGATGCGCGTGCACGAATATCTCCAGAAGATCCTCGACGAACGCGAAGGCGGCGAGGGCGACGACCTGCTGACCCGCGTGGCCAACTGGCGACGCAATCCGCGTTTCCAGTCGGAAGAGGAGGTCATGTCGATGGCCACCCTGCTGTTTGTAGGCGGGCTCGACACGGTGGCTTCGGAACTGTCGTACATCGTCCATTATCTGGCCGAACATCCCCAACTGCAGCGCCGGCTTCGCGAGGAACCGGGCATTGCACAACGCGCATCGGAGGAATTCATCCGCCGGTTCGGCCTGTCGAACACCGGCCGCATCCTAACGCGCGACTTCGAATATAAGGGCCTTCTGTTCAAGAAGGACGAGATGATCATGGTGCCCAACAACCTGTCCGGCATCGATGATCGAATGTACGAAAACGCCCTGACGGTCGATTTCGATCGCATTGCGGCGCCGTACAACACCTTCGGCAATGGCCCGCACAAATGCGTCGGCGCACCGCTTGCCAAGGCGGAAGTCGAGGTGTTCCTGGAGGAATTCGTGACGCGTATGCCCGAATTCAGGCTCGACCCGGACCGCAAGCCAGTTGAACATTGTGGGTCCGTTCCGGGCTATGAGCAGCTCTATCTACGGTGGGACTAAGGGAGAGAATATGAGCGATTATACGCAGCAGGCGCTGGCGCCTTTCCAGCTGAACGGCAAGGTGGCGCTGGTCACCGGCGCGGCGTCCGGACTGGGCAAGGCCACGGCCACCCTGTTCCTCGACGTGGGCGCATCCGTCATCATCGCCGATCTCAACGAGGAAGGCGCCAAGGCGACCGCGGATGAACTGGCAAGCCGCGGGCCGACGCTTGGCATCGGCATGGACGTGTCCGACGAAGCCGCCGTGAAACGTGGCTTTGCGGCCGCTGCGGAAAGGTTCGGCGGGGTCGACATCCTGGTTAACAACGCCGCCTATCGAGGCAAGGCCAACACAATGGACATGCCGGTGGCGGAATGGGACATCATGCACGCCGTGATCGGGCGCGGCAGCTTTTTGTGCTTACGCGAAGCGGTGACCCAGATGCGCGGCCGGGGCGGAGGATCGATCGTCAACATTTCTTCGATGAGCGCCCAGCATCCGACCATCTTCCCGAACATGCATTATGATTCGGCCAAGGCTGGCGTGGACGCCATCACGCGGCTGGCCGCAGTCGAATTCGCGGGCGACAAGATCCGCGTAAACTCTGTGCTGCCCGGCGGCATGGCGACGCCTGGTCCTGACAAGATGCGCGCAGCCCAGGCCGCTGGTGGTGCCGCGATTGCAGGGCCCGCGGTCATGCCGGGCCGGTCACTGATGGGCCGTGCCGCAGACCCCATCGAAATGGCACGCGCCGTGCTATTTTTGGCCAGTGACGCTGGTAGCTACATCACCGGCATAGAGTTGCTCGTTGATGCCGGCTTCACAAAGAGCTGACGGGCATGATTGCTGACTATATCGTAATAGGCGGGGGCAGCGCCGGCTGTGTCATGGCCGCGCGATTGAGCGAGGACCCGCACAACCGTGTGCTGCTGCTGGAAGCAGGCGGAACCGGGCAGAACTTCCTGATCAAAATGCCCGCAGGCTCGGCCAAGTTGATGGGGCACCGACAGTTCGACTGGCGGCTCAAGACGGAGCCGGACCCGTCGATCGGTGGCCGCACGATGCAATGGGCCGCTGGTAAAGCGCTGGGCGGAAGCTCGGCGATCAACGGCCAAGTCTATATGCGTGGCGAGCGCTCCGATTATGATAATTGGGCCAAGCTTGGCTGCACCGGCTGGGGCTTTAACCAGGTTCTGCCTTATTTCTTACGGTCCGAAAGCTTCAACGGCCCGCCTTCGCAGTCCCACGGCGCACACGGTCCGCTGAGCGTCTCCCCGGTCAGGGGACCGCAACCGATCGGTCAGCACGTCATCGACGCCTTCGGCCAGATCGGGATCGCAAAGAACAGCGATTATTGCGACGGCAGCCAAAACGGGGTCTATCGCATCTATGCGACGCAGAAGGACGGGCAGCGCTGCTCGACTGCACGGGCTTATCTCGAACCAGTCGAAGGGCGGTCGAACCTGGAAGTGCTGACCGGCGCGATGGTCGAACGAATCGTGATCGAAAATGGGCGGGCGACAGCAGTGGAGTTTCGTCGCGCGGGCGGCGCGCTGGAACGTGTCTCTGCCACACGCGAGATAATATTGTCCGCAGGGACGATGCAGTCGCCCACCATGCTCATGCGCTCGGGCATTGGCCCGGCTGCGCAGCTTGCCGCCAATGGCATTCCCATCATGTGCGACCTGCCGGGCGTTGGTCAGAACCTTCGCGAACACAACACCATCTCCATCGCCAAACTGGTCAACATCCCGACGATGAGCGCACTGCTTGGCCCCTTCAACATGGTGCGCCACCTGCTCAACTATGCGCTGTTCAGCAGGGGTCTTCTAACCACGCCTGCGGTGCAGGTCATGGCCGCGTTTCGAACCGATCCGACCCTGCCCGATCCCGACATCATCCTATCGATGCTGCCGGTAGCGGTGACGTTCAACGACAGGGGCGACGCGGTCATCGAAAGACGGCCTTCGTTCAGCATGGGCTTCCACGTCGCGCGCCCCAGAAGCCGGGGCGAAATCCGGCTGCGGAGCGCCGATCCGCTCGCGCCGCCGATCATCGATCATCGCCTGCTAGGTGACGAGGCGGACCTTCATACGCTCGTTCGGGGATGCCAGATCGTCGAAACGGCCTGCCGCGCGCCGGCACTCGCCAGCGTCATCAGCGGGGCATTGCGTCCCGATCCCGTGCCGGTAACCACCGCCGGATGGGAAGATTATGTGCGCAACTGGAGCGGCATCGGCTATCATGCGGTGGGAAGCTGCCGCATGGGACCGGATGGGGATCCCTTGGCCGTACTTGATCCGCAGCTGCGCGTGCGCGGCGTGGAGGGGTTGCGCGTCGTCGATGCGTCGGTGATGCCAGAACCCGTCTCGGCCAACACCAATGCGCCGGTCATCATGATCGCTGAAAAGGCAGCCGCGATGATCCGGGGCGAAGATTAGGTTCCGACGGGTCGTCGCTCGACCGCCTCCATAGGCGGCCCGTCAGTCATGCGTCCGATCTGGCCCAATAGCTGCGCCCAATGATTATAGCCGCCATATTCGTCGCGCCAGCTCCACCGCGCGGCGCGCGCGGCGTATCGCCTCATCGTGGAACAGGTTGGCAAACAGCTTGCTCGCCATTTCCGTCAGCATCCGACCGTCGCTCACGACATGCTCTTCCTTGTTTTATCTTGACCGTAAACGGCCGATGCCAGTTGGTGCGCGCCGGCGCACAGATCGCTGCCGATGACTTCCATGCCCGCGGCGCCCTCGCGGCCGTCGAAGATCGATGCGGACAGCACGAAGCGCACGACTCCCGATGCGTCGATTATGGCCGACGCGACCGTTGCGATGCCGTGGTTGATATTGCCGATATCTTCCGCCCAGCCACGCCGCTCTGCCTCGCGCACCTGGTGCAGGAAGGTTTCGGCGCCCGGCGGACTGCGCCAGCGCGCGCCGGCATAGGCGTCGAGCACCGCCTGGTCATCCGATGCCTGCGCGGCCAGTACGGCGCGGCCGGTGGCCCCGGCCGAAGCGGGCTGGCGCTGCCCCACGACCATGTGAATGCGCGTCGTTGCCGCGCTTTCCGCCAGCGCGACCAGCGCCAGCCGCTCATGCGCCAGTCGCCACAGGCCCACCGCCGCCTCATGGCGCTCGGCCAGCCGCGCCATCGGGGCCTGCGCTGCGCTGACCAGCGCATCGCGCCCCAGCGCCAGCCGGGCCAGATCGATGGTGCCGAGGCCGAGCGTATAATGCTTCGTCACCGGATCGAAGTTCACCAGATCCTCTGCGAGCAATGTTCGCAGCACATTGAAGCATGAACTGGGTCCGATCCCGATTGCCCGCGCAATGGCGGTGACGCCCGCGCCCTCGGTAAGCACGCCAAGATGCCGCAAGATTGTCACCGCCTGAACAACGGAGCCGACCTGATTGCGCGGAATTGGAGGAGGCGAAGCCGCATGCATATCGGCCCTATATAATTCACCACCATGAATGTCTATTCTAACAATTGAATTTCCGGCGACATTCGGCTAGACGGCAGACATTGGCAAATCGGTAGAGGATTAGGAATGAGCGATTCGGCGCGCCTGGACGGCAAGGTTGTGGCAGTCACTGGCGCTGGGCGCGGTATCGGGCGGGACATCGCGCTGCTATGCGCGCGGCAGGGCGCAGCTATCGTGGTCAATGATCTGGGCGCATCGGCCGAGGGAGAAGGCGTCGACGCCGGCCCGGCCGAAGAGGTTGTCTCACTGATCCGCAGCGAGGGCGGCAGGGCCGTGGCGAATGGCGCCAGCGTCGCCGATCCGCTCGGCGCGACCTCGATCATCGAGGACGCGGTCAAGAATTTCGGCCGGATCGATGGCGTAGTGAATAATGCCGGCATCCTGCGCGACCGCATTTTCCACAAGATGAGTATCGAGGACTGGAAACAGGTCATCGACGTGCATTTGAATGGCAGCTTCTACGTGTCGAAGGCCGCCGCGCCCTATTTCAAGGATCAGGGTTCGGGCAGCTATGTCCACTTCACCTCGACCTCCGGCCTGATCGGTAATTTCGGTCAGGCCAACTATTCCGCGGCCAAGATGGGCATTTTCGCCCTGTCCAATTCGATCGCGCTCGACATGCAGCGGTTCGGCGTGCGGTCCAACTGTATAGCGCCGTTTGCCTGGAGCCGCCTGATCGCGACCATTCCCGCGACCACCCCGGACGAGGAGAAGCGGATCGAGCGGATGAAGACGATGACCACCGACAAGATCGCGCCCATGGTTGCCGCCTTGCTGGCGGATGGCGCAGCCAATGTCACGGGCCAGACCTTCGGCGTGCGCAAGAATGAGATTTTCGTGTTCAACAAGCCGCGCCCGATCAAAACCATGCACAAGTCGGAAGGCTGGACACCCGAGAGCATCATCAGCGACCTGCTGCCGGCGATGGAATCGGCCTTCACTCCGCTCGCCCGCTCGGCCGAGATCTGGCCCTATGATCCGGTCTGAGGGCAGAGCGCCGTGACCCTCGATCCCAACATCATCCTGTCGATGCCACCGCTCGTGACGCGACAGTCGATCACGCCCAAGGATGTGATGCTCTACGCGCTTGGCGTAGGCGCGACCGAACTGCCCTTCGTCTACGAAGATGGGCTGGCCACGCTGCCGACCATGGCGGTGGTCATGGCCTATCCCGGTTTTTTCTGGCGCGATCCGAAATATGGCGTGACCTGGCAGAAGATCGTCCATGCCGAAACCGGCTTCACCCTGCACGCGCCACTCCCGGTGGAAGGCGAACTGGTGGGCACGACCCATTATGGTCCGATCTTCGACAAGGGCGCGGACAAGGGCGCGATCCTCTATCACACGCGCGAAGTCCGCACCGCGGCGGGGGAACTGATCGCCACCGTGCGCAACACCTCCTTCTTTCGCGGCGACGGCGGCTTCGGCGGCACGTCGGAGGGGCAGCCCATTCCCCACCCTGTGCCCGAGCGCGCGCCAGACCTGATCGAGACGATGGCCACCAGCGTCGACCAAGCCAAGCTCTATCGGCTCGGCTCGGGCGACATGAACCCGCTGCACGTCGATCCCGCAACGGCAAGGACGGCCGGGTTAGACAAGCCGATCCTGCACGGCCTTTGCACCTTCGGCGTCGCTGGCCGCGCATTGCTCAAGGCTCTGGCCGCCAACCAACCCGCACGCATCCGCCGAATGGATGCGCGCTTCTCCTCGCCGGTCTTTCCCGGCGACACGATCGAAACCGCGATCTGGCGCGAAGGCGACGGCCAAGAGGGCCAGAAGCAGGCCGCGTTCCGCTGCCGCGTCGTCGAGCGTGACAAGATCGTCCTCAACAATGGCTATGTGAAGTTTTCATGACCGCTGAAACCGGCATCCTGAGCCTTGGCGCCTATATCCCGCGCAACCGGCTGCAACGCGCCGCCATCCACGCCACCAATAAATGGTTCGCGGGCGGCCTGGGCGGGCTCGCCAAGGGCGAAAAAGCGATCGCCAACTGGGACGAGGATGCGGTGACGATGGCGCTGGAGGCCGCACGCGACGCGCTGGAGGGCTTCGACCGCACCCAACTTGCCACCGTCACGCTGGCATCGACCACCTTGCCCTTCGCCGATCGCCTGAACGCCGGTATCGTCAAGGAAGCACTGAACCTCGACGACGCCATTGCCGCTTTCGACCTGACGGGCAGCCAGCGCGCGGCAACCTCCGGCCTGATCCAGGCGCTCGCCGCTGCCAAAGGCGGGGCAGGGCCGCAATTGGCAATCGCCTCTGAGCTTCGCCTGTCAAAGCCGGCATCCGAAAATGAAATGGTGTATGGCGACGCCGCCGCGGCCCTCCTGATCGGCGAGGGTGAAGTGATCGCCCGTTCACTCGGCAGCCATTCCATCACCATCGATTTCGTCGATCATTATCGCTCCAGTGGGATGGAAACCGACTATGGCTGGGAAGCCCGCTGGATCCGCGACGAAGGCTATGCCGGCCTGATCGGCAGCGCACTCAAGGGCGCATTCGCCAAGTTCCGCGTCACCGGGTCCGACATCGACCACCTGATCGTGCCGATTACGCTGAAAGGCGTGGCTGACGGGATTGCCAAAAAGGCTGGTGTCAGGCCCGAGGCGGTGGGCGATACGCTTTCCGCCAGCGTGGGCGACAGCGGTGTTTCCCATCCCTTCCTGCTGCTCGCCGCAGCGTTGGAGCAGGCAAAGGCCGGAGAGAAGATCCTTCTGCTCGGCTTTGGCCAGGGCGTCGACGTGCTGCTGTTCGAAGCAACGGGCAAGGCCGCATCGCTCACCTCCCGGCGCGGCGTCGCCGGATCGCTGGCGCGCGGGCAAAAGGATGAGAATTACGCCCGCTGGCTGTTCCATCGGGGTCATCTGCCGCTCGACAAGGGCATGCGCGCCGAAAGTGACGAAAAGCAGCCCGGCACGAGCCTGTGGCGCAACCGCAAGGCGGTGCTGGGTCTGGTCGGCGGCCGCTGTACCAGGACCGGCACGGTGCAGTTTCCCAAGAGCGCGATCTCGGTCAATGCCAACGACCACAGCGCGCACACGCAAGAAGATTATCCGCTGGCCGACAGGAAGGCACGCGTCGTCACCTATACCGCCGACGGGCTCACCTATTCGCCCGCGCCGCCCAGCTATTATGGTATGATCGACTTCGACGGCGGCGGACGGCTGATGGCCGAATTCACCGATTGCGGCGCGGACGATATCGATGTCGGGCGCGAGGTGACGATGATGTTCCGTATCAAGGCGATCGACGACAAACGCGATTTCACCAAATATTTCTGGAAGGCAGTCCCGGCGAAATGACCGTCCGGCACGAGGAGGCAATAGCATGGCAAGCGGCATAAAGGACAAGGTCGCCATTCTCGGCATGGGCTGCGCCAAATTCGGCGAGCGCTGGGACAAGAATGCCGACGAGCTGATGGTGGAGGCCTATGAAGAGGCTGTCGCTGACGCTGGCATCGAAACCTCGCAGATCGACGCCGCCTGGCTGGGCGTCGCGTTCGACGCGGTAAATGTCGGCCCTTCCGGCATCCCGCTCGCGGTCGCTCTGCGCCTCAACAATTGCGGCGTGACCAAGGTCGAGAATTATTGCGCGAGCGGCACCGAAAGCTTTCGCGGCGCGGTCTATGCGGTCGCGTCCGGGGCCGCCGATATTGCGCTGGCGATGGGCGTCGAAAAGCTCAAGGACACCGGCTATGGCGGCCTGCCCGTGCGGACGCGCGGCACCACCTATGACATGATCGGCGTCACAGGATCGGCACCCGGCAATTTCGCGCAGTTGGCCTCTGCCTATCGCGCCGCCCATGGCGTGGGCCGCGACGATCTGAAGCGGGCGATTGCCCATGTCTCGGTCAAGAGCCACGCCAATGGCGCGAAGAATCCCAAGGCGCACTTGCGCAAGGCGATCGACATGGACACCGTGCTGAACGCGCCGATGATCGCCGAGCCGCTGGGCCTGTTCGACTGCTGCGGCGTGTCCGACGGCGCCGCTTGCGCCATCGTCACCACGCCGGAAATCGCCCGCGCGCTGGGCAAAAGGGACCTCGTCACCGTCAAAGCGCTGCAAATCGCCACGTCCAACGGCTGGGAACTGCAACAGGGCGGCGGCTGGGACGGCAGCTATTTTCACACCACCCGCGTCGCCGCGCAAAAGGCGTATAAGGAGGCCGGCGTCACCGACCCGCGCAATCAGATCAGCCTGACCGAAGTGCATGACTGCTTCTCGATCACAGAATTGGTGACGATGGAGGATCTCTACCTGTCGAAGGAGGGCGAGGGCTGGAAGGACGTGCTCAACGGCCTCTTCGACGCCGATGGCCAGGTGCCGTGCCAGATCGACGGCGGCCTCAAATGCTTCGGCCACCCGATCGGCGCGTCGGGACTGCGCATGATCTACGAAAATTATCTCCAGCTGCTCGGCCGCGCCGGCGACCGGCAGCGGCAGACCCCGCCCAGCCTCGCGCTGAGCCATAATCTCGGCGGCATGCCGAGCCAGAACGTCTCCGCCGTCGCGATCGTGGGCCTGGCCGATGCTTGATATCGTGACCACGACGCCCGCCAGCAAAACCGGCATGGATGCCGACACGTTCGAGGCATTTCTCAATCAGCTTGGTCGCTTCATCCGCGAACGGCTGATCCCCGCCGAAAAGGAAGTGATCGAAGCGAACCGGGTGCCCGACGCGATCCTCGCCGAAATGCGCGACATGGGCCTGTTCGCCCTCACCACGCCGGAGGAGTTCGGCGGCGCGGGGATGAGCATCAGCCAGTACATCCGCATTATCCGAGAACTGGGCAAGCCAGCTCCCGCCTTCCGTGCGGCGATGGCGATCAACACCGGCATGTTCACGACCGCGCTGCGCAAAGGCGGCACGCCCGATCAGCAGGCCGAATGGCTGGCGCGCTCCGCGAACGGCGAAGTCGCCTGCTTTGGCCTGACCGAGCCGGACAGCGGATCGGATTCGGCGAGCTTGAAGACCCGCGCGGTGCGTGACGGCGACGATTATATCCTGAACGGTACCAAGCGCTACATCACGAACGCGCCCTTCGC
This sequence comes from Novosphingobium sp., assembly GCA_040004085.1. Lineage (GTDB taxonomy): Bacteria > Pseudomonadota > Alphaproteobacteria > Sphingomonadales > Sphingomonadaceae > Novosphingobium. The sequence goes on along the minus strand of JBDUBN010000013.1, from coordinate 6,549 downwards.
GAAGCTCGGTCTTATCATGGCCCGCACCAATGCGGAGCCGCTGCCAAAAAATGCGCATATCAGCGCTTTCCTGATCGACATGGATGCACCCGGCGTCACCGTCGGCAGCCCCGATCACAAGATGGGCCAGCGTGGTGCACTCATCGCCGACATCATCCTGGAGGATGTCCGCGTGCCCGCCCGCAACCTGCTGGGCGCGGAAGAGGGCAAGGGCTTCATGGCGGCGATGCAGGCGCTCGATTCGGGTCGACTGTCGGTCGGCGCGGCGGCGCTGGGGCTGGCCGAGCGCGCGCTCGAAACCGGCCTGCGCTATGCCACGGAACGCAAGGCGTTCGGTGAGCCGATCGCCCAGTTCCAGCTTATTCAGGCGATGCTGGCCGATAGCCGGACGGAAATCTACGCTGCCGAATGCATGATGTGGGACGCCTGCGCCCGCGCAGAACTTGGTCGCGCCAGCCTCGAATGCGCCGCGTTCAAGATGTTCGCCAGCGAAATGTGCGGCCGCGTGGTCGATCGCGTCGTTCAGATCCATGGCGGCGCCGGCTATCTCGCGGAATATGAGGCGGAGCGGCTGTTCCGCGATGCGCGCATCTACCGCATCTACGAGGGCACGACCCAGATCCAGCAGCTGGTGATTGCCAAGCAGATGCTGCGCGATTTCATCGCCGGCGTCTGACAGGCAAGCACCCATGTATTCCCTGCTCGCTCCCTTGCGCGTCGCCCAGGCGGCAGGACGGACGCGCACGATACCCCTTGGCGATCTACCCACACGTGCTTATGCGACAGCGATCAATTGCCATGAGTTCACCCGGTAAGGAGAGAAAAGCAGATCATGTTCGAAACGATCCGTTACGAGGTCGCCGATCACATCGCGACCATCACGCTCAACCGCCCCGACCGGCTGAATGCTTTCAACAGCACGATGTCCCAAGAGATCATCGCCGCTTTCGACAAAAGCGACGCCGATGACGAGGTGCATGCGGTGATCGTGACCGGGGAAGGCCGTGCCTTTTGCGCGGGCGCCGACCTGGAAAAGGGCGCGGCCACATTCGACTATGCCGATAGCCGGGGCAAGGGCGGGCCGGTGCGCGCCGACGGTTCGATCGACTGGGCGCATGAGGATGTGCGCGACACCGGCGGCAAGACCAGCCTGCGCATCTTCGCCAGCCTGAAGCCGGTGATCGGCGCGATTAACGGCCCGGCCGTGGGCATCGGCATCACCATGACGCTGCCGATGGACATACGGCTGGCGGCTGACAACGCCAAGATCGGCTTCGTCTTCACCCGGCGCGGCATCGTGCCCGAAGCCGCGTCCAACTGGTTCCTCCCCCGCCTCGTCGGCATTTCACGCGCGCTGGAATGGGCGGAAACCGGCCGCGTCTTTTCGGCGCAGGAAGCGCTCGAAGGCGGCCTGGTGCGCTCGCTGCACGCGCCCGGCGACGTGCTCGCCGCCGCGACCGCGCTCGCGCGTGAGATTGTCGACAATACCGCGCCGGTGTCTGTATCCCTGACGCGGCAGATGATGTGGCGCGGGCTCAGCCTGGACCACCCGATGCTCGCGCATCGGCTCGACAGCCGGCTCGTCTACGCTCGCGGGCGCGCTGGAGACGCGAAGGAAGGGGTCGCCAGCTTCCTTGAAAAGCGCCAGCCGGTCTATCCCGACCGCGTCAGCAAGGATATGCCCGACTTTTTCCCCTGGTGGGAAGATCCCAGCTGGGCGTGAAAATGGGCGGGAGCGCCTGCGGCTTTTCCCCCTCCTGCCAGTAAAGCCCCCCGGCCCACAGCCCCTCGTCAGCTGCCGCCGTGCCCGGGCTGCATCAGGTTGCTGACCGATGCGGCTCAGTCGCCCGTCTGCTCCAGAGTCTTGACGTGCGCCGCCGCATCATAGGCCCGGAACGCATCCAACCGCCCTTCCCGCACGAGATTTGCCCAGTCGGGATTGGCGATCATCGCGCGCCCCACCGCCACAGGTCGAAGTCGCCGCGGGCCATCATCTCGGCCAACAGCCGCAGATTATCGCCTGTGACCGGGCTGGCCGGCTCGCCGCCGCCCTAGAAGACGCTTTCAAGACTGACCATTCAAAGGGCTGTCGCCAAACTCACGTGTTGAACAGGGAAGACAGGTCGGTCATCGGATTATCCTTCAAAAGGATTTGGGCAGGCCCAGCACATGCGTGGCGACGTGGCTGAGGATGAGGTTGGTGGATATGGGCGCGACCTGGTAAAGTCGGGTTTCGCGAAACTTGCGTTCGATGTCATACTCCTCGGCAAAGCCGAAGCCGCCATGGGTTTGCAGGCACTGGTCGGCCGCATACCAGCTCGCTTCCGACGCCAGCATCTTGGCCATGTTCGCTTCGGTGCCGCAGGGTTCGCCCGCCTCGAACAACGCCGCGGCCTTGTCGACCATCAGCGCCGCGGCCGACAGTTGAACATGCGCGCGGGCGATCGGGAACTGGATGCCCTGATTTTGGCCAATGGCGCGGCCAAAGACCGTGCGTTCCCTGGCATAGGCCGTCGCGCGATCGATGAAGAAGCGACCGTCGCCGATGCATTCCGCCGCGATCAGGATGCGTTCCGCGTTCATCCCGTCGAGGACATAACGAAAACCCTTGCCCTCCTCGCCGATCAGGTTGGCGGCCGGAACCTTGAGATCATCGAAGAACAATGCCGTGGTCGCATGGTTAAGCATCGTGCGAATGGGCTGGATCGACAAACCCTGCTCCAGCCCATCGCGCATGTCGACCAGCAACAGGCTCATGCCGTCCGATGGCTTGGCCACATCCTCGCGCGCGGTGGTCCGGCAAAGCAGGAGCAGCAGGTCGGAATGTTCGGCGCGGCTGATCCATATTTTCTGACCATTCACGATATACTGATCGCCGTCGCGCCGGGCGAAGGTGCTGATCCGGCTGGTGTCGGTGCCGGCACCCGGTTCCGTCACGCCGAACGCCTGAAGCCGCAGGTCGCCCGAGGCAATGGCGGGCAGGTAGCGTTGCTTCTGCTCCGCGCTGCCATGGCGCAGGATGGCACCCATTATATACATTTGCGCATGGGCCGCGCCGCCATTGGCGCCGGCGCGATGGACTTCCTCCAGCACCGCGCACGCAGCTGAAATGCCCAGGCCCGATCCACCATATTCTTCCGGGATCAGCATGGCGAGATAGCCGGCTCGGGTCAGCGCTTCTACAAACCGGGTGGGATAGTGCCGCTCGCGATCAAGCGCGCGCCAATATTCGCCCGGAAAGTCCGCGACCAGCCGACGAACGCCTTCCCGAATCTCGCTATGAGCGTCCGCCGACAAATTCCGTCTCCACTCTTATATGCCTGATGCCGTTTGCCAAAGCCCTCCGGCTTTGCCAATAGACATCGCTAACCATTTAGGCGCAAGCCATGGGAGAGAGCGGAATGGCTGACATTCTTACGGTGGATCGCGACGGCCCGGTGGCGCTGGTAACGCTCAACCGGCCCGACGCGATGAATGCACTGTCCACAGCGCTCAGGTCGGAACTCTTCAAGGCCATGACAGCGATCGACGCCGATAACACGATCCGCGCGGTCATACTGACCGGCGCGGGCGAACGCGCCTTCACCGCTGGCCTCGACCTCAAGGAACTGGGTTCGCAGCCCGGCGCGCTCGGCAGCGCCAATTCCGACGGCGCGGACGAGAATCCGGTTAAGGCAATCGAGCTGTGCCGCAAACCGGTTATCGGCGCGATCAACGGTGTCGCCATCACCGGCGGGTTCGAAGTGGCGCTGGCCTGTGACGTTCTGGTCGCCTCCACGAACGCCCGCTTTGCCGACACGCACGCGCGCGTCGGCATCTTGCCGGGATGGGGACTGTCGCAAAAACTCTCACGCATCCTGGGCATCAGCCGTGCGAAGGAACTGTCGCTGACCGGCAATTTTCTGGACGCCCACACCGCCGAGCGTTGGGGCCTTGTCAATTATGTAGTGGAGCCGGGCGAACTGCTGCCGCTGGCGCGCAAGCTGGCGGCGGACATGGCTTCGATCGATCCGGCCATGGTCACGGCCTACAAGGCTCTGATCGACGAGGGCTATGCCGCTTCGTTCGGGGATGCGATGGCGGTCGAACGCCGCGTGTCCCGCGCCGCCAACGCCGCCGTGGCGCCCGAAGAGATAGAGGCACGCCGTCACGCGGTTCAGGCGCGGGGCCGGATGCAGTAATGGGATCTGTGCCGTTCACGCACAAACGCTATGCCATCGCCCCGCGCGCCAGCCCGGTCCGCACATGCGCAAGAGCGGGGCGACGGTGATAGCGAGGCCGGCATAGGAATCGGATGGCCTGTCCCTGGATTTGATCTTGAACTTCTCGCCGCAAGCTGCGGCGAATTCCCAGGCCGCGAATGGTGGGCAGCGGCCTCCCTACGCTCCGTCGCCCCGATTTTACGACTCCGATTGACAGGCAAGCTCTTCGTCCGCATGACCAACACCAACATATAACTATGTGATAGGTTGGATACATTGTCGGCGGTTGATCTCCAGGCTTACGGGCTTATTCCTTCGACCCGCCGGATCGACCCGCCGTTCGGACCGCGCGACGTCGCATCGGTTCTCGACCGCCATCTCGATAGCCGCGCGGACGAGGAAGCGCTGGTCGATCCGGACCGAAGGCTGACCTATTCGATGCTCGACCGCGCGATCGGCGCCGCGACGGCCTTGTTCGCGGCGCTGGGCGTCGGCAGCGGCGACCGGGTGGCCGCATCACTGGCAACCGGTTGTGATATCGTCGTGGCATTCATGGCGACGCAGCGGTTGGGCGCGATCTGGGTCGGGTTCAATACTGTGCTTTCGCCCAATGAGAAGCGGCACATTTTCAACCATTCCGGCGCGCGCCTGTTGCTCACCAATATGCGGGGCGCTGAAACGTTCGACACGTTTGCGGCGGACGTGCCGAACGTCCTGAATGTCCTGGTGGTGGACGATACGGCGCGCGACGGCGGTTGGCCATCGGTCTTCGCCCCGAACACGGCCGCGGCCCCGGCCCGGGCCAAGATCGACCCGTTCGCGCCAGCCGCAATCATGTATACAAGTGGCACCACCGGATCGCCCAAGGGCGTCGTCCACAGCCAGCATAACATGATTACCTTATGCGCCGCTGCGTCGACTGCCGGCCTTCTCCAGCCCCAGTGCCGCCGGGGTGTGGTCCTGCCCCTGACGATCACCAACCTCATGATCCTGGGGCCGCTGCTCGCTTTCTGGAACGGCGCCGCGTGCGTTTGCGGGCAGTCCACCAAGGCGCTGGATGTTGTGGCTTGGATCGAACGGGAGCGGATCGCAGCCTGCGCGATGGTGCCGACCATCATCTACGACATATTGCAGACCGATCTCGACCTGCCGCCCTATTATAGGATGGCCAGCGGCGGCGCGCCGTTGCCGATGCCGATCCGCGACGCGTTCAAGGCGCGCTACGGCTATCCACTGGGTGGCAGCTACGGTCTGACCGAAGCGCCGACCGTGATTGCCGAGACACGCGGCATGGAAGCGCCTTCGGGGGCGAGCGGGCTAGCCCTTCCTCATCTGGCGGTGTCGATACGGAATAGCGACGATGTACAGGTGCCGACGGGCGAGGTCGGCGAAGTGTGCGTGTCGGCTGTGTCCGAAGGTGAATGGGCAAACGTGTACACACCGGCGCTCGGTTACTGGCAGGATGCGGAAAAATCTGCCGCGCTGCTGCGCCACGGCTTGTTGCATACTGGCGACATGGGTCGGCTGGATGAAAAAGGCTGGCTCTATCTGGCCGACCGCAGCTCGGAACTGATCCTGCGCGGCGGATCGAATATCTATCCGGCCGAGGTTGAGCGGGTATTGCACGATCACGCCGACGTTGCGGCCTGCGCCTTGGTCGGCAAGTCGGACCTGCGCATGGGCATGCGCACAGTTGCCTTCATCCAGCCTGCGCGCGCCGGCTTTGAACAGGCGCGGATGATCGAGGAACTCACTGCGCTGTGCCAGACGTCGCTCGCCAAATATAAAACTCCGGACGAATGGATTTTCGTCGACGAATTTCCGCGCAACGCGATGGGCAAGATATTGAAGCCCGCTTTGCGCGCCCGGCTGGAAGAACAAAACCACTGATAGTCGTCATTGGAGAGTGTGAAACAGCACGAGCGTGTTCGGCTTCATCGCCGTACGCCACGCGCTGAACGCGTGAAGGAGAGACAATGGAGTTGGACGTCCGCGACATCCTGGCGATCAACAATTTGATCAACAGTTACGGCCACATCATCGATGAGCGGCAATGGTCGCGCATGGAGGAGTTGTTCACATCCGACACCGTGTTCGACATGACCAGCTTCGGCCCGGAGGTGATTCATGGGCTGGAGGCGCTGCGCACCTGCTTTCGCCAACTGGACGGCCATCCGCTGGCACATCATGCCACCAACATCCTGATCGAACCCGGCGAGGACGGGGTGCGCGCGATATCGAAGGGGGTGAGCCTACGTCATGGGGAAATGGGCAGCACCGTCTATCGCGATCTGCTGCGCAAGACGGCGGACGGCTGGCGGATTGCCCACCGCGTCGCAACAAAAAG
>JBDUBN010000629.1:0-1539 GCA_040004085.1 Novosphingobium sp. | reverse complement strand
CTATACCAACCATTGCTGGTATTGCGGCAAAGCCCAACTGACCGGCCAGACCGACGAGCCCAAGCGGTGCGGCGACAGTAGCGGCCCACTCGCCTAGGCTCTGCCCGCGCAGAAGCGCCGCCAGCACCGCTTCGCTGGCCAAGGTCAGCGCGAAAGCAATCACTCCCACCCGGATACGTTGGGAGAGAATCAGGTGCTGGTCACGCATAAGGCGGCGCGCTGTGGCCCAGCTTAATGCAAGCAATATCGGCACTTCCAGCAAGACTGCTGCTGTTTCGCCAAGCTGCGGCGCGATTACAAGAGCGCGGGCGACCCCCATTGCAAAAGCGAATGTGAAGACGATCGCGAAATAGGTGATTGCGTTACGAACGACGGTCATTGGCCTAATTACGCCGCATCACGCAAACGTTGTTCCGTCAGGATTTGCCAGCCGGTTATGAACAGCGCACCGGCTAGTGGACCCAGGACGATGCCGCTCAGCCCGAGGACCTCGACGCCGCCCAACGTCGTCACCAGCACCAGCCAGTCCGGTATCCCGGCATTGCTACCCACCAGCATCGGCCGCAGGATGTTGTCTGCCAGACCGATCACGATCACGCCCGAGGCGATTACCAACACGGCTTGCCAGATCGCGCCAGTCGCCAGCAGGTAGATCGCCACCGGGCCCCAGACGATTGCCGGACCGATGGCCGGCAGCAGCGCCGCGATCGCCATGAGCATACCCCACAGGAGCGCGGCCGGCAGGCCGACGATGGCGAAAGTCGCCGCGCCGAGACCGCCCTGAACCAGTGCCACGACGCCCGATCCTTTGATCGTGGCGCGAACGACGAGGACGAACTTGCTGGCCAACCGCTCTGCCACATCGGGTTTCAGTGGCAATGACCTGACAATGGCGGGACCGATCATCGCTCCATCGCGCAGCATGAAAAACAGGATGTACAGCCCGGCGGCAAAGGTCAGCACAAAGGCGGCGGCGTTGGCTCCGAGTGCCAGGGCATGCCGCGCGATCATGCTGATGCTGTTGTTTATCGCCAGCGAGACGCGCAACTGCGCGCGCTCAAAACTCTCGAAACCAGCGGCATCGAGCAGACGCTGGATGCGGTACGGCAGCGCATCGTGAACCTGCAGGAAATACTTGGCAAAGTTGATCTTTCCGCTGCGGATTTGCTCAAGAACGCCAGCGGCCTGATCGATCACGAGGCTGGCGATAATCAGCGCAGGAATGACGACGGCGACTGTAATGATCAGCATCGCCACGGCCGCCGCCATGTTCCGCCGACCCGGCCAGCGGCGGAGCAGGCGCTGGAACAGCGGCTGAAAGAGCAGGCCCGCGAGAGCAGCCCATAGCAAAGCGCCAAAAAAGCTCGACACGATCACCGTGAGGGCAATCGTCACAAGTCCCAAGAAAAGGATCAGCCCCCCTTCCTCTACGCTTTGGCGACTTATCGTCATGACAGGCCTTTGGAAATAAACTGAGGATTGATGCATCAGGTCTATATTTGGCGCGCGACATAAATGCATTGAGAAAAGCGGGGTGCA
>JBDUBN010000628.1:0-1543 GCA_040004085.1 Novosphingobium sp. | reverse complement strand
CAGGCTCCTCGCCGGTTTCGTAAGCCATGCCCAGCGACGAGGCGAGCGTGGGAAAGACTGCTTCCTGCATTGCCACTTCGACCAGCCGGCCGATGCCGGTGCGGCCACGTTCGACCAGCGCCGTCAGGACCGCCGCATAGAGATGTATCCCGCCCAGGAAATCCGCGATCGCGGGGCCTGCGCGGACCGGTGGGCCATCGGGCATACCGGTGACACTCATCACCCCGGAGGCCGCCTGGATGGTGATGTCCATGGCCAGGTTGCCGCGGTCGGGCCCCGACAGGCCAAAGCCGGTGCCCGAGCCATAGATCAGTCGCGGGTTGACTGCATGGAGCGTCTCCCAGCCGACGCCCAGCCGGTCCATCACTCCGGGTGAGAAGTTCTCGAGCAGGACGTCGGCTGACCGAACAAGTTCCACCAACAGTTCGCGCCCGCGTGCATTCTTGAGATTGATCGTGATGCTGCGCTTGTTGGCGTTGAGCATCTCGAAAGGCAGCATCGCCCCCCCGCTGACCTCTGCCCGCAAACGGCCCGGCTCGCCGCCCGGGGGCTCCACCTTGATCACCTCGGCGCCAGCCTTGGCCATGAGGAAGCTGGCATAGGGCCCTTGGTATACCTGCCCGAGATCGATCACCCGGATGCCCGCCAACGGCAAATTTTGGCCGCCTGTTCCCCCTTTGGACACCTTTTTGAACTTTCTGTTATTCGGATGTGCATTCGGTATATGTGAATTACAAGCCGTTTGCAACCCACCCTTTGGGTCATCTTCCGATGGCTGTGCTAGGCATGAATTCAGACGGGAATCACGTGCTGCAGTCTCCCGACAGCCCCTAAATCCCAGTTTATATTTTGCAATATGGAAAATAATATTGTATGTTGGAATAAATACCTCGTCTGAAAAGGCGTCATCCAAGCCATTGTGACCAGCTGGAGCACCCAACATGATTGCGATGGGATTACGGTCCACAGCTGAGCGGACACGGCGCGTCCAGGTTCACTCCCCCGAACTGCACGGCATTAAGTCTGAATGGATGATCAGCAGCGAGGACCCGTCGCTCTCGCCGACGATCTTTCTTGTCGAGCAGCCGGCCAAAATGGTGCTGCCCGCCCATTTTCATCGAAACAACCAGTTCCAGCTGATCGTGGCCGGCACCGGCAAAATCGGGCCGATGAAGCTGGAACCAGTGACAATTCACTACGCAGGCGCCTACACGGCCTACGGTCCGCTGGCGGCGGGTCCGAACGGGCTGAAGTACTTTACGATCCGCCCGGTCCATGAAAGCGGCATGCAGATCGTTGCGGAAACTCCGAAAGGGGAATGGCCCCGTGGGCCGCGGTCGCATGCGACCAGCAAGAAGGTGGCGATCCTGTCCGCGGCTGCGCTGGCGCAAGTCAGTGAGCTGCAGACCACTAACGCAATTAGCGGAGAAGGCGGACTGCGGGCCGATGTTGCACATGTGCCGCCCGGCGCCGAATTGCCGCTGGCACGCCCACCGGAAGCGCAAGGCACGTTCGTCGTCGTCCTGGCGGGCTCGATCGAGGT
>JBDUBN010000627.1:0-1548 GCA_040004085.1 Novosphingobium sp. | reverse complement strand
TGCGCCGGTCAAGGATGCGGCACAGGGCCAGCCAGTGGCGGTACTGTTCATCATCTCCGGCGGCAAAGGCGGCCTCGGCGGCATTGCGGGCATGTTCGGCAGCGGCGAGGCCGTGGCGGGCGAAGTGCAGCAGCGCCGCGCGCAAGGTGCTGGGTTCGCCCAACATTTCGCCTATCGGACGACTGTTTTCATTGGCAGCGCGCACCACTGCGGGCGGGGTCAGCATCTGGGCCAGAAAGGCGCGGTTGCCATTGCGCGAGGCAGCAAAGTGTAAGGACATGGTTGTGGGACACCGTTTTTGAACAACTGACCCGCTGATAGCGTGCCGACGCTAAGGCTTCCTGTGCGGCTATGGTTTAGAAGATTTTACCATAGTGGTTTTGGGTGTGGTTGGGTTGGTCTGGGCCAAGCGGGTGAATGACGGCAAACGCGCACTTGCGGACATTGGCCTATGCGTTCAAATATGGCTGATGGACTGGAGCGAAGCAGGACAGTTGGCAGGAGCAGGCGTATTGATTGCCGCTCTGCTTCTGTTCCCCAGATGGTTCTCGTTTCGTCACCGCGCGATGTCCGGCGCAATCCTTTTCCCGTTAGGTTGGGCTGGGATTTTCGGCGGCCTCGCTCTGGGTAATCGGCCTTTTATGCAGTCCGAAGCGGTAGCTTGGCTTTGGATGGGGATCAGCACACTTGCGATAGTGCTGGCTATCACCCTTCTCGTTCCAGTGTTTTCCGAGTGGCGCCGAAAGCGTCGGAAAACGAGACGCAGAAAGGAAAGATGGTCTGCCGGGCACCCAAATGACTAGATGTCCTTACCACCAATTCCAGACGTTCAACACGCTAGTTTTACAGCGAGAAACCCCATCAGAATTTGGAAGCGGCTGCGTTCGATCCCCGCTCCAACTCAATCGCTCGGCCGGTCCAGCCACTTGCCGCTGTTTTGGAATTCCGGGCGGATGCCGTTGCCTGCTGGCAGTTTGTCGGCCCGGTACAGGCTCTCCCCGCCGCGTGCTTCGATTGAGGCGGCGTAATTTGGCGCAGGCGCGGTTTGAACTGGGGCGACTCCGCTGGCGGTCGGGACCACACTGGACGCCACCTTGAACCCGGCGGCATAGGCGCGTTCGATGGCGACCGGGTCCAGCGCCGGGTCAGGCTCTGCCGGGCCAGCCACATGCGGGCGCGGCGCGGCCAGTGGTTCGCTGCCGTTGTAGGCAAAGCGGAAGGCCTGCTGATCGCCTGCCGGTCCGCCCAGGCGGTAAAACCGGTGCGCGCCGATCGTCAGCAGATAATTGAGCTTGTCCGACCAATACGGATGCACCGCGATGGTATGATAATGCGTGGCGAGGCCGACCGGCGCATAGACATAGCCCGCCAGCGCCGCGCGGGCGACGCTCTCCGCGCGCAGCCAGAACATCCGCGCCGGTCCGCGGGCCAGTGCGCCGTCGCAGGTAAAGCTGAACTGGCACCCGGTATTGCGCTCGCTGCCCTGATAGACAACGCCGCAGACGGTATTGGGGAAGGCGGGATGAGCCACCCGGTTCAGCACCACTT
>JBDUBN010000218.1:0-5150 GCA_040004085.1 Novosphingobium sp. | reverse complement strand
TCGATGAATTCCTCACGCTGGAGGCAGCCGGGTGGAAAGGTGCCGCCGGATCCGCACTGGCGTCTAATGCCGACACTGAAGCACTGTTCCGCGATGCAATGCACGGTGCCGCCGCACGGGGCCAACTGGAACGTTGGGCGCTGTTGCTGGACGGCAAGCGGATTGCGATGCTGGCCGTGCTGCTGGGCGCGACCGGCGCATTTGCGTACAAGACCGCGTTTGATGAAGCGCATGCGATCAATTCACCGGGTGCGCTGCTCCACCTTGAATACCTCAGCGTGCTGGACCGCGACGACCGGGCGTGGACAGATAGCTGCGCCAATACCAGCCATTCGATGATCCCGCATATCTGGCGCGAAGCGCGCGGTATCGGGCATATTTCCATCGCGATAGGCGGCCCGGTACGCCGCCTGTTGTTTGCCGGGCTCGCCAAGGCCGAACTGGCTCGCAACCCGCAAGGAGCCACCGCATGACCGTATTTCCCGGTGCCGCGCGCGAAATGTTCGCGGCGCATTACCCAGAAAAACCGCATGTCCTGCCGCACCAGTTGCACGCGCATCCGCTGCTGGAACGCGAAGCCCTTGCCGCTCTGGCGGAGGCGCTGCCGCCATCGTGCGTTGAATACAACCGCGCCGACCTGCCAATCGGCATTGACCGCAAGCCCGACACACCGACCACCCCCATCGGCGAAGCAATCCGCCACATCGAGACGACCGGCAGTTGGGCGGTGCTGAAAAACGTCGAGCAAGTGCCCGCTTACGCCGAGCTGCTGGACTCGCTCCTTGCCGAACTGCGGCCCGAAATCGAGGCGCGTACGGGCCGCATGATGAAGCCGCAGGCCTATCTGTTCGTCACTTCGCCGAACGGGGTGACGCCGTATCACTTTGATCCGGAACACAATATCCTGCTGCAAGTGCGCGGCAGCAAGGTCATGACGCAATTCCCGGCGGGTGATCCCTTCTATGCGCCCGATCAGGTGCACGAGACATATCACACTGGCGGTGGGCGCGAACTGACTTGGCGTAACGAGATGCTGGCAGGGGGTAAGGAATTCCCGCTCAGCGCCGGGCAGGCTATTTTTGTGCCGGTAATGGCACCACACTTTGTACGCAACGGGCCAGAACCATCTGTATCATTATCAATCACTTGGCGTTCCGACTGGAGTTTTGACGAGGCCGACGCCCGCGCATTCAACCGCCTGTTGCGAAGGACGGGGCTAAAACCCAGATGCACCGGGCGCTGGCCCGCCAGCAACCATGTCAAGGCGCTGGGCTGGCGGCTGTGGCGAAAGCTGAACGGCGTGCGTTGACGCGGGCGATCTATCGCAGCAATAGCCTTGGCAATGGAGAACACGCCTACGGATACTGAACTGGTCGACGGATTGCTCCGTCTGCTTGATGTCGAGCAAATGGGCGACGACCTGTTTCAGGGCCAGCGTAAGCCCGGCGGCGTCGGCCGGGTATTTGGCGGTCAGGTGATCGCTCAAGCGCTCGCTTCTGCCGAACGCACGGTCACCGACGACCGTCCGGCACATTCACTCCACGCCTATTTCCTGCGCGGCGGCAGCGAGGATCATCCCATCGATTTTCGCGTCGAACGCGACTTCGATGGCGGCAGTTTTTCAAACCGCAGGGTGATTGCCAGTCAGCAAGGGACGCCGATCCTCAGCCTGACCGTTTCTTTTCATAGGCGCGAGGATGGTGTTCACCATGCCAGTAAAATGCCCAACGTACCGCAGCCTGATGATCTGGAAAGCGAAACTGCGCTGCTACAGCGGAATATCGAGCTAATTTCTGAAGGTGTGCGCGGTTGGTTGCAGCGCTCACGCCCCATTGAAGTCCGGCCCATCAATTCTGCAGTGTGGCTTGGCCTCGGCACTTCGCCCCCAGTCTTGAACTTCTGGTTTCGCGCGCGGGCAGCCCTCCCCGATGATCCCCGCATCCACCGCGCGACGATGGCTTATGCCAGCGACATGGGCCTGTTGTTAACGTGCATGCTCCCCTACGGTATTCGCGGAAGCAATCCCGGCATCCAGACAGCCAGCCTTGATCATGCCCTTTGGTTTCATGAGGATTGCCGCACTGATGAGTGGTTGCTCTATTCCTGTGACAGCCCATGGGCAGGGCATGCGCGCGGATTTAATCGAGGTATGATCTTCTCCCATGACGGGCGTTTGATAGCCGAAGTGGCGCAAGAAGGCATGGTCCGGATGAAGCGGGACGCCTGACCTTTCTTCTCCCACCGCCTGGCGCAGGAGACGGCATTTACCCTCCGGGATGGTAGAAATCGTACACCGTCTGCGCCACTCCCGCGCTGACTCCCGGCGCGCGTTGCAGGTCTTCCAGACTGGCTGCGCGGACTTTGCCGGCGGTGCCGAAATGCAGCAGTAGCGCGCGTTTTCGGGCCGGGCCGATGCCCGAGATTTCATCGAGCGGACTGGCGGTAATCGCCCGGCTGCGCTTGTCGCGGTGCGCGCCAATGGCAAAGCGGTGCACCTCGTCCCGCAGGCGTTGAAGGTAGAACAGCACTGGCGAATTGAGCGGCAGCATTTTCTCGCTGCCGTCGACAAAGTGAAACACTTCGCGTCCGGCATTGCGGTCTGGGCCTTTGCTGATGCCGACCAGCAGCACGTCCTCGATCCCCAGTTCCTCCAGCGTTTCGCGCACGGCGGATAGCTGGCCCTTGCCGCCGTCAATCAACACCAGATCGGGCCAAGTGCCGCCCTGCCGATCAGGGTCTTCCTCCATCGCGCGGCCAAAGCGGCGGGCGAACACTTCGCGCATCATGGCAAAATCGTCGCCCGGAGCGGTGTCAGAGCGCTTGATGTTCCACTTGCGGTACTGGTTCTTGATCATGCCTTCCGGTCCGGCGACGATCATCGCGCCCAAAGCATGGGCCCCCTGAATGTGGCTGTTGTCGTAAACCTCGATCCGCTGCGGTACTTCGGTCAGTTCAAAGAACTCGGCCACTTCGCGCAAGGTGCGCGCCTTGGTGCCGGTTTCGGCGAGCCGCCGGTCCAGCGCCTCGACCGCGTTGCGCACCGCTTGGTCGATCAACCGCCGCCGGTCACCGCGCTGGGGGACCGAAATTTCGATCTTGCCGCCGCCACCTTCGCGTCCATCGATTTGCCGCAGCGCCTCGGCCAGCAGGTCCGCCTCGGGCAATTGCCGGTCGATCAGGATCGTGCGCGGCGGGGGCACTTCCTCGTAGAACTGCGCCAGGAAGCTGGTCAGTACTTCCTCGGGCTCCAGCCCTTCCGTGTGCGCGGGAAAGAACGCGCGGTGACCCCAGTTCTGACCACCCCGGATAAAGAACGCCTGAATGCCGATCTGCCCGCCCTTGCCCGCCATGCCGAAGACATCGGCATTGCCCAGCCCCTCGGCATTGATCGCCTGACTGCCCTGAATGAATGTCGCGGCGCGCAGCCGGTCGCGCAGCATTGCGGCGCGTTCAAAATCGAGCGCGGCGGCAGCCTCGTCCATCTGTTGGCTGATCTTGGCCTGCACGGCGGAGGATTTCCCGCCGAGGAAATCCCGCGCCTCGCCGACCAGTTCTGCGTAGCCTGCTTCGTCGATCCGCCCGGTGCATGGGGCCGAGCAGCGCTTGATCTGATAAAGCAGGCAAGGCCGGTCGCGCCGGGCCATGAAGCTATCGGTGCAACTGCGCAGCAGGAACAGCTTTTGCAGCGCATTGATCGTCGTATTGACGCTGCCCGCGCTGGCGAATGGGCCGTAATAATTGCCCTTGGCCTTGCGCGCGCCGCGATGTTTCATGATCCGGGGAAACGTGTGATCGGTGCGCAGCAGGATGAACGGGAACGACTTATCGTCACGCAGCAGGACGTTGTACGGCGGGCGATAACGCTTGATCAGTTGCGCTTCGAGCAGCAGCGCCTCGGCCTCGGAATTGGTGGTGACAATGGTCATTGACCGGGTCTGGCTGATCATTCTCTTCAGCCGGATCGGCAGCCGGTCCACTTGCGTGTAATTCGCCACGCGGTTCTTCAGCGCCCGCGCCTTGCCGACGTAAAGCACATCGCCGCGCGCATCGAGCATACGGTAAACACCGGGACGGGGCGGCAGCGTCGCCACCGTCTCGCGGATCGCAGCGACGCCCTGATCGATGTCCGGCTGATCCGACCCGCCGCGCAGCGTGTACGACGCCCGATCTTCGTTGAACCGGTCGGACGATTGCGGGAAAGCGTGATTATCGGTCGAGGAATTATCAGAGCGCGCCATTCCGCCCAGATAAGACCTGAGGGCTCACTTGGCGAGGGATCAGAACTGCTTGCGGAGTTCTATGCCAATAATTCTGCCTTGCGGATCGATCAGGTCGGGCTGGTAGCTGAGCGGCACCACGCCGTTCTGGTCGGTCACGCGCTGGTGGGCGTCGAACACGTTATCCACTCGCAACTGAAACCGCGCGCCCTTCCAGAAGGTATCGGGCTTGCCGCCGGTCAGCCACTTCTGCTGACTGAGATCGGCGAACAGGCGCATGTTGATCCGCGCCAGTCCGCCAAAGTGCAAGTCACTCGCGCCGCTGCCGCGCACGTCCACCGGGGTCACATAAGTTCCGTTCATCCGCAGCCCGATGCCCTTGTAGAACGCGCCACCTTCCAGTGTCAGATTGTGCCGGGCAACGCCGCCAGCCGTCAGCGCATCGCCGTTCAGCAGATCTAGCGCCGGCACGCCCGGAGCGATCAGCACGCGGTTGGTGAACTGCAAGGTATCGTAAGCGGCGAGGTTCCACCGCCCCTGCCCGCCGCCGCGACCGCCCGGGCCGAAGCCGCGCATGCCCCCCATGCCCCCCATCCCCATCCCCATGCCCTCGCCGCCGCCGCGCATTCCACCGCCCCCTCGTCCTCCGTGTCCGCCCACACGGCCCCCACCACCACCGCCTTCTTGCGCTGCGCTGGCCTTGCCGATGGTCCCACCGATGTTGAAGCCATAACGCAAACGCGATCCGGTCTGGTTGGCGAGGGTTATCGAACGCTGGTCAATCGACACCAGATTGCCCGCCGAATCACGCACCACCCGTCCAGGCAATGCCGCCTCTATCGCCGGGGTCAGCACCGGGAATGAAGCTGTCACGTTGTCCGAATTGTTGCGGAAATATTCGACCACCAGATTGGAGTTCTTCAGGATCGGCAA
>JBDUBN010000217.1:0-5156 GCA_040004085.1 Novosphingobium sp. | reverse complement strand
GCAGTCCCGATCAAACGGCCAGTGCGCGGCGGCGCGAGGGCTATGCCGCAGCGCTCGCACAAAACGCAATCTCGTTCGATCCGGCGCTCGTGCAACCGGGCCTGTTCACTTACCGCTCAGGACTCGATGCCGCGGAAAAGCTCCTTGCGCTGGACGTCAGGCCCACCGCGATCTTTGCCAGCAACGATGATATGGCTGCAGCCGCAGTTGCAACTGCCCATCGCCGCGGGCTCGATGTGCCGGGAGATCTTACGGTGTGCGGTTTCGATAACACCTCTCTGGCGACGACGATCTGGCCAGAGCTGACCACCGTGCGGCAACCAATTTCGGAAATGGCCGGAGTCGCGGTCGCGCTGCTCACCGAAGCGATTTCTTCTCGGCGGGGTGGGCGCAAAGAGCAACGCGATCAACACATGACCTTCGATCACGTGCTGATCCACCGTGAATCGACCGGCGCTCCGCCAGCTTAGAGAATTCCCGAGACTAGGCGTTGACAAACGCCTCGGTCTGGGTTGTTATCGCTACCAACAATAGCGGACGTCAGGATTCGCGACGTCGAAAAGGGAGAGGGAGGTCCAATGGGAACCCCGTTGAATTCTGCAACCAACATACGGTTCATTGCCGCAATCGTCGCGGCATCGACGATCGGTGGCTTCATGTTCGGCTATGACAGCGGGGTCATCAATGGCACTCAGGCTGGCCTCGAGGCTGCGTTCGATCTTGCCGAAGTGGGAACCGGCCTCACCGTGGGGGCGATCCTCATTGGATGCGCCATCGGGGCGTTCGTCGCCGGTCGTATGGCAGATGTGCTTGGACGCCGCAGCGTGATGATGATCGCGGCTATCCTCTTTCTCCTCAGCGCTGTTGGAGCTGCGGTCGCAGGTTCGGCAACCGTGTTTGTGATCGCCAGATTGATCGGTGGGTTTGGGGTTGGCGCGGCAAGCGTGATTTCACCGGTTTATATCAGCGAGGTCACACCCGCCAGCCTGCGCGGGCGGCTCGCCACGGTCCAGCAAATCATGATCATTACCGGTTTGACCGGTGCATTCGTCGCCAACTACGTGTTGGCGCAAGTAGCGGGCAGTTCGACCGCACCGTTCTGGCTGGGCATTCCCGCCTGGCGCTGGATGTTCCTGATGCAGGTGATTCCAGCCGCGGTATATTTCCTGGCTCTCTTGCCTATCCCCGAAAGCCCCCGCTTCCTCGTGCTCAAGGGCCGCAAGGAACAGGCTCACGCGGTGCTGACCAAGCTGTTTGGCAGCGAAGAGGCGGACCGCAAGGTCGTGGAAATCCGCGCTTCACTCGCCGAAGATCACCGCCCGCGGTTGAGCGACCTGATCGATCCCTCAACCGGCTCCATCCGCAAGATCGTCTGGACGGGCGTCGGCCTTGCGGTGTTTCAGCAGTTGGTCGGGATCAACATCATTTTCTATTATGGCGCGGTGCTGTGGCAATCGGTCGGCTTCACCGAGGCGGATGCGCTGCAGAACAACATTCTGTCGGGCAGCCTGTCAATCCTCGCTTGCCTTGCGACAGTCTTGTTGATCGACCGGATCGGACGCAAGCCGCTGCTGCTGATCGGATCTGCCGGGATGGCGGTGACTCTGGCGATCGTTGCCTATTGTTTCTCGATGGCGGGGCTCGCGCCCGATGGCTCGGTTGAACTGGCGCCCGAGATTGGCCGAATCGCGCTTATCTCCGCGCTGGCCTACGTTGTGTTCTTCAACCTGAGCTGGGGACCGGTCATGTGGGTCATGCTTGGGGAAATGTTCCCGACGCAGATCCGCGGATCGGGGCTGGCGTTCAGCGGCTTCGCCCAATGGATCGCCAATTTCATGATCTCGGTAAGCTTTCTGTGGCTCGCGAAGAACATCGGATTGCCTGCGACCTACGGCTTCTACGCCGCCAGCGCCGCAATCTCCTTATTCTTCGTCCGAAGCTTTGTTCACGAAACAAAGGGTCGCGAACTGGAGGCGATGGAAGGTTAGTTTCGCTGGGGAGCGATGAGGATGAATCCGACAATGAGTGTTACCGAAATCTTCCTGCTCGCGCTGCTCATAATCTTCGCTGCTCCCTGGCTCATCTGGCGGCTGGGCCGTACCGAATATTTTGCTCCGCTTGTAGTGGTGCAGATCATCGGCGGCATTGTGTTCGGTCCCGGCGTGCTCGGCGCGATTTTTCCGGGTTATTATGCCTTCCTGTTCAATACGCAGGTGGTGGGCGCCCTTAACGGCATCGCCTGGTGGGCCGTGATGATGTTTGTCTGGGTCGCGGGGATCGAATTGGACATTTCCGAGGCATGGCGCAGGCGCCGGGAAACCGGAGTGACGGCTTCGCTGGCGCTCGTCACGCCGTTGCTGTTCGGCGCGATGGCCAGCATGGTGCTGTTTCAGTGGAGTGGCTGGATCGGGCCGAAGGGGACCTACGTCCAAGCAGTTCTTGGCGTTGGCATGGCCTGCGCGGTGACGGCGCTGCCGATCCTCGTGTTGTTTATGGAAAAGCTTTTGATCCTTCGCAAACCGCTCGGCCAGCGTCTGTTACGCTATGCGAGCATGGATGACCTTGCGATCTGGGGCGTGCTTGCGCTGATATTGCTCGATTGGGACCGTATCGGCCGGCAGTTCGGTTTCCTGCTCGCGTTCGCGGTCGCAGCACTTCTGGTTCGCAAATTGGTCCCGAAGCTGAAAGAGGGCGACCGCTGGAACGTTGGCCTAATCTGGTTGATCCTGTGCAGCTTGGCAGCGGATTGGGCAGGCCTGCATTTCATGGTCGGTGCGTTCCTGTCCGGCGCGGTTCTGGATTCGCGCTGGTTCAACATCGAGAAAATGGACGCCTTCCGGCACAATGTGCTGCTGGCGGTGATGCCGGTGTTCTTTCTCAGCACCGGCCTCAAGACGCAGTGGAATGTCGGTGGCACCGCAGTATTCGCGGCAGCTTTCCTGCTATTGGTGGCGTCAGTGAGCGGCAAGTTGGTGGGCATTCACGCGGCCGGCCGCATTCTCAAATGGGAAAAGGGTGAGGCCTCGATCATCGGCTGGCTGCTCCAGACCAAGGCGCTGATCATGATCATCTTCGTGAACATTCTGCTTGATAAGGGCATCATCACGAATGAGACCTTCACCGCGCTGCTGTTGATGGCTGTCGCCAGCACTATGTTGACAATACCCATAGTGAAGCCGCGCCTGGACAAGCTCCAGGAGCTGCTATTAGCCCGATCCGACAATACCAACCTCATGTGATTCGCCCGTTTTTGCGATAAGATGAGGAACAATGGCATGGGCTGGTACTGCTCGGCGCGAGCATAGCCAGGATGGATTGCGTTATCCATCCGATTTGACCGACCGCGAGTGGGCGCTCACCGCGCCGATAGCGGATTACCCCGTTATCCGCCCCGATGTGAAGGTGCCCGTCCGTTTCGCGCATGTCGGGCAAGACGCGGGCGATCACACCAGCGGATTGAAACAGACGCAACATCTCGTGATCGAGGTGGACAGCACGCGGCAGCGGATGCGGTGTCAAGTCAGGGCTTACACTGGTGCTGTCGCCCTCGGGCGGCGCGGTTGCTGTCTTGGAACCGGTGGGGAAATAAGGTGAACCGCATCCCCCTCCCAATCAGGGAGGGGGATGCGGTCCCGAGTTCTCAGGAGCCGGCGAACTCAACCTTTTCGGGCGGCAATGCGTTGGTCGGCTTGCTGCCCCACACGGCGTAGAAGATGATGTAAACCTCGCAGGCAGCGGTCAGCCAGAAGCTGTTCTGTAAACCGAAGCGGTCGGCAAGCCAGCCTTGCACCACTACCAGCGCTCCGCCGGCAATCGCAGTGATCAGCAGCCCCGAGCCTTCTTCGGTAAGCGGGCCAAGACCCTTGATCCCCAGCGCGAAAATCGTCGGGAACATGATCGAATGGCACAGCCCAACCAGGATCAGCGCCCACATCGCGGCAGGGCCGTTCAGGGTTGCAGCGGTGACCATCACCAGGAACGCCGCGCTGGCGTAGACTGCAAGAATCTTGTCGGCCCGGAAACGGCGCATGATGAAGGCACCGGTAAACCGGCCGACCATCATCCCGCCCCACAGCAGGATCAGGTAGTTCGCGGCGTTGGCATGAGTCATGTTGCCGATATGCGGTTGCGACACGAAGTTGATGAACAGGTTGGCAACCCCGATCTCGGCGATAAGGTAGATGAAGATCGCAGGCACACCCCACACCAGGTTGCGGTGCTTCCACAGCGAAAGGTGCTTGCGCTCCTGCGCATTCGCCCGCCTGGTATCGTCGCCCAGGGTCGGCAGATCGGCGCGTGCGATCATTACGGCGATGACTGCAAGAACGATGGCTACCAGCACATATGGCAGCTGGGTCGCCTGGGCATCGGCCACGCGCTGGGCGAGGCTGACGCTGGTACCCTCCATCGTCGTGCCCGAAACAGTCCGGCTGAGGATTAAGTATCCGCCGAAATAGGGCGCGAAAAACGTGCCCATCGAATTGAACGCCTGAACGAGGGTCAGTCGCGATTCGGAGGATTCGGACGGGCCAATCACCGCGACATAGGGATTAGCGGCAACTTGCAGCAAAGCGATTCCGCAGGCGATGACAAACAAGGCTGCCAGCGTGATTTCATAGGACGGCATCCGCGCTGCTGGAACCATGCAGAGCGCGCCGACTGCCATGACGATCAGTCCGATGATGATCGCCTTCTTGTAGCCGACCCGCTCAATCAGGAATGCCGATGGCATCGACGCGACGCCATAGGCAATGAACCAGACCGATTCGATCAGCGTGGTCTGGGTATAATTGAGGTCGAACACGCTGCGCAGATGCGGCAGTAGCGTGTTGTTGATCACGGTGATGAAGCCCCACATAAAGAACAGGGTGGCCAGCAAAATCAGCGGCTTGGCATAGCTCTGGCCGCCTGTACCGCCAACTGGCGCAAGGCTTGGCGGAGCCGTTTCGGATTGCAACGGGGTGGGCACAGGCATTCTCTCCTAGTGTTGACCTTTTCATTTGTATGAGTATATCCTGCACCATAGTCAATGAATTATGGGGATGCGGGAATGGCCCGGGAATTGAAATATCTCGCATTCGGTCTGGCGGCGATAACCGCACGGACATCCATAACCAAATGACCAAAACATTCAGGTCAGCTGCCTGGTTCAACAA
>JBDUBN010000216.1:0-5157 GCA_040004085.1 Novosphingobium sp. | reverse complement strand
TCTTGTCGCCCGGCTGCAGCTTGCGCTTCACCGCCACGAACACCTTGACCATCTTGAGCACGCCAGGAGCCAGCTCGTCGCCGCGCTCCAGCTTTTCCTTGCGATCCTCAAACTTCTCCTGGATCGTCTTGACGGTGTCGTCGTACTGCGCCTTCACCGCTTCGAGCTGAGCCTGACGGGCATCGTCAGCAACGGCGAACTTCCACCATTCGTGACGATCGGCTTCGGCGAGCACCTCTTCGGTGATCTCTTCGCCCTTCTTGATGCCTTTTGGCGCAGCAGCAATAACCTGACCCAGCAGCATTTCGCGCAGGCGGTTGTACGTCGCGCGATTGAGGATGCCGCGTTCGTCTTCACGATCCTTGGCGAGGCGTTCGATTTCCTCGTTCTGGATCGCGCGGGTACGATCGTCGATTTCGATGCCGTGGCGGTTGAACACGCGCACTTCGACGATGGTGCCCGAAACGCCGGGAGGCAGACGCAGCGAGGTATCGCGAACGTCGCTGGCCTTTTCACCAAAAATGGCGCGCAGCAGCTTTTCTTCCGGCGTCATCGGGCTTTCGCCCTTTGGCGTGATCTTGCCGACCAGAATGTCACCCGGATGCACTTCGGCACCGATGTAAACAATGCCCGCTTCGTCGAGGCTGCGGAGGGCCTCCTCGCCGACGTTGGGAATGTCCCGCGTGATGTCTTCCGGCCCCAGCTTGGTATCGCGGGCCATGACTTCGAATTCCTCGATGTGGATCGAGGTGAAGACGTCGTCCTTGACGATCCGTTCCGAAATCAGGATCGAATCTTCGTAGTTGTAGCCATTCCACGGCATGAACGCGACGAGGCTGTTGCGGCCCAGTGCCAGTTCACCCAGCTCGGTGGAGGGACCGTCAGCAATGATGTCGCCAGCTTCGACCACTTCGCCCACCTTCACCAGCGGACGCTGGTTGATGCAGGTGTTCTGGTTGGAACGCTGGAACTTTTGCAGGGTATAGATGTCAACGCCCGACTTGCCGGCTTCAACATCGCCCGAGGCGCGAATAACGATACGCGTAGCGTCAACCTGATCGACCACACCGGCGCGCAGCGCGCCAATGGCAGCGCCCGAATCGCGGGCAACCGTGGCTTCCATGCCGGTGCCGACAAACGGTGCCTCGGCCTGAACCAGCGGCACAGCCTGACGCTGCATGTTCGAGCCCATCAGCGCGCGGTTGGCGTCATCGTTTTCCAGAAACGGAATGAGCGATGCGGCGACCGAAACCAGCTGCTTGGGCGACACGTCCATCAGCGTGACCAGATCGCGGGGCGACATGACGAATTCGCCGCTGTCCCGTGCCGAAATCAGTTCCTCGACAAAGCTGCCGTCCTTGTTCAGCTCGGCCGAAGCCTGCGCGACGACGTGCTTGCTCTCTTCCATGGCGGACAGATAAACCACGTCGCTGGTCACCTTGCCGTCGATAACCTTGCGGTACGGCGTTTCGATGAAGCCGTACTTGTTGACGCGGGCGAAAGTCGACAGCGAGTTGATCAGACCGATGTTCGGGCCTTCCGGCGTTTCAATCGGGCAGATGCGACCATAGTGGGTCGGGTGAACGTCGCGGACTTCAAAGCCAGCGCGCTCGCGCGTCAGACCACCTGGCCCGAGGGCCGAAACGCGGCGCTTGTGCGTCACTTCGGACAGCGGGTTGGTCTGATCCATGAACTGCGACAGCTGGCTTGAGCCGAAGAATTCGCGCACCGCAGCCACGGCTGGCTTGGCGTTGATCAGGTCGTTCGGCATGACCGTCGACACATCGACCGACGACATGCGCTCTTTGACCGCACGTTCCATGCGCAGCAGGCCGACGCGGTACTGGTTTTCCAGCAATTCGCCGACCGAACGGACACGACGGTTGCCAAGGTTGTCGATGTCATCGACTTCGCCCTTGCCGTCCTTCAGGTTCACCAGTTCCTTGACCACGGCGAGAATATCCTCGGTGCGCAGCGTGGTGATGGTGTCTTCGGCGTCGAGCGCCAGACGCATGTTGAGCTTGACGCGGCCCACGGCGGACAGGTCATAGCGGTCTGCATCGAAGAACAGGCCGTCGAACAGCGATTCCGCGGTTTCGCGCGTTGGCGGTTCGCCGGGGCGCATAACGCGATAGATATCGGCCAGCGCGTGATCGCGGTCAGGCGACTTGTCCGCCTGCAGCGTGTTGCGGATCCACGGACCGACGTTGACGTGATCGATGTCGAGCAGTTGCAGCTCGTCGATCCCGGCCTTGTCGAGCGCGTCGAGGTTTTCCGGCGACACTTCATCACCAGCTTCGATGTAGATGCGGCCAGTAGACTCGTTGATCAGATCGTGCGCCGAATAGCGGCCGAAGATTTCCTCGGTCGGGATCAGCAGGTGGGCCAGACCGTCCTTCTGCGCCTTGTTGGCAGCGCGCGGGCTGATCTTGGTGCCAGCCGGGAAAATCACTTCGCCCGATGCGGCGTCGACAATGTCAAACGTCGGCTTGGAACCGCGCCATTGCTCAACAACATAAGGCACGCGCCAGCCGCCTTCGGAACGGATCCACGAAACCGTCTGATAGAAGTGCGCAAGGATCGCTTCGTCGTCCAGACCCAGCGCGTGCAGCAGCGCGGTGACGGGCAGCTTGCGCTTACGGTCGATACGGACGTTGACGATGTCCTTGGCGTCGAATTCAAAGTCCAGCCACGAACCGCGATACGGGATCACGCGCGCGGCGAACAGGAACTTGCCCGACGAATGCGTCTTGCCGCGATCATGATCGAACAGCACGCCCGGCGAACGGTGCATTTGGCTGACGATAACGCGCTCTGTGCCGTTGATGAAGAACGTGCCGTTCTCGGTCATCAGCGGCATGTCGCCCATGTAGACGTCCTGCTCCTTGATATCGAGCACCGAACGGGTTTCCGTTTCGGTATCCACTTCGAACACGATCAGGCGCAGCGTCACCTTCATCGGGGCTGCGTAAGTAATACCGCGCTGGCGGCATTCGGTCACGTCGTACTTGGGGTCTTCCAGTTCGTAATGAACGAAATCCAGTTCGCTGGTGCCAGCGAAATCGCGCACCGGAAACACCGAACGCAGCGTCTTTTCCAGACCCGAGATATAGCCAATCGACGGATCGGAGCGGAGGAACTGCTCATACGATTCGCGCTGAACCTCGATCAGGTTCGGCATCTGCACGACTTCGTGGATGTCGCCAAAAATCTTGCGGATGCGCTTTTTCGCCGAAGAACGACTCGAAACGGGAGGGAGGGCCTTGGTAGCCATGGAGGGGTATTACCTCTTCGCTGGTGTGCCCGGCGCCGTGCAAAACACGGTACCCGGCGGAAAAATCCGGTTGCGCAGGATGGGGCCAAACAGACGCAAAAGCGGGGCGCACGGCACCCTTATGGGAGCCACGGCCCGGACAAAATCGCGTCGCATGATAACCCGGACCGCTTCCTTCCCGGGTAACCCCTGCGCACAGGCCACCTTGCTCGAAGCGACGAGCGAGGGCGGCATGTAGGCGCATGGGGCGCGGAAGTCAATTGCGGGAGAGGAACTCTATGCAGCGTCGTGTACGCCATTGACATATACGTCAGTAGCGCATAAGCAGGATACGTGACCGATTTGCAAACCGTTGTCGAACTGGATTCCTTCATCCGGCGAGCAAAATCGATCATGCCCGATACCGAGCGTGAGGCGATAGTCAATTTCATCGCCGCCAATCCCGAAGCAGGCGTGTCGCTGGGCGGCGGGTTGCGCAAGGTGCGGTTCGCCCGGACGGGTAGCGGCAAAAGTGGCGGCTATCGGACGATCTATGTCTACGGTGGCGATACTATACCACTGTTTTTGATCACCGTATTCGCCAAGAATGAGAAGGACAATCTTTCGCCCACAGAGCGGGCGATCATGGTCCAAACGAGCAAAACGCTGCTCGCCACATACGGAGCACGGCAATGAGTGAAGCATTCGACAGGATCATGGAAGGCTTGAATGAAGCCTTGGCCTATGCGCAAGGCAAGGAGACCGGTGCGGTGACCCGCCATATCGCCGTACCAAAGATTGATGTCGCCGCCGTCCGCGCCAGCACCGGCCTGTCACAAAGCGCCTTCGCCCGCAGCATCGGCGTCGCCAAGGGGACGCTGCTGAACTGGGAGCAGGGCCGCAGACATCCAACCGGCCCGGCGCAAGTGCTGCTGGCCATGATCGCGCAAAAGCCATCGCTGGTGCGGGATATGCTGCTGGCGGGGTGAAACGATCTCAGCGACGTAGAGTTTGGGACTCAGCCCTCCCCCCTCAGAACACGCCCGGTATCAGCCGCCAGCGCACTTTCTGCATATATTCAGCATAGGCAGGATCCTGCCCGAGCAGGTTCTCCTCCGCCTTCAACCGCAGGATCTGCGCCCACCAGCCGATGGCATAGATCACCGCGTTGAGCGGCAGCGGCATCAGGATCATGATGCCCAGATGCACCAACAAGTACCCGGCGTACATTGGATGGCGCACAAAGCTGTAAAAGAAGTTCACCTTCACGCCGCGGTTTGCAGGCGCGATGCCGAAGCTGCGGCGCAGTGAAAGCTTGGCTCCGATGTGAACGACATTGCCCGCCAGCACCAGCGCCATGCCCATGGGACGGAGCCCCGGCAGCATATCAAAGCCCGGCTGGATCAGCATCGGCGCGGCGGTGGCCGTAACCGCCAGCATCCAGTCGCCCAGCCGCATCGAAATAGCATTGGTCGGCCGACGCATGATCGTGAACACCATGATCGAGGTCTCCGCGATCAGCAGCAGCCACGCGTCATGGTTGAACGAAACAACCACCCGCTGCACCAGCCACACCCACAGCAGCGCGATCACCACCTGTTCGGCGCGGTCCAGCACCGCAGGCCGCAGCCATGTGCTCGGTGCGATTTTCACTGTAGCGGTCATTAGTCCCCCGACTGCGCAAATATTCGGCCTGAATGTCTGGCCAAGACTGTGCTTCGCAGAACAGGGTTAACAAATGCCTACGCGGCTGCCCCGGCGGCGCATTTCCTTGACTCGGCTTGCGACACTGCTAATGGCCCGACCTGACTTGCGGGATTCGTCCTGTTTGTCTTCCGTCCGAGACAGTTGGTGCAAGGTTCCCTTGCTTAATGTCCAGCCTAGGCGGGGAAATGAGATTTTTC
>JBDUBN010000215.1:0-5159 GCA_040004085.1 Novosphingobium sp. | reverse complement strand
CTCCTTGTGCGCCGGACTCTACTCATTTCTGGTCACATTTCAGGGGAGCACGTCACAGGATCAGGCGGCTGCGGATCGAGGTGCCGCCACGTTCGCTGAAATCGGTGTGCGCGTCGGTTGCGTTCCCGGCGTTTCTGTTGGGCCATGATCCGACCATGAAGGTCATCACCGCCAGCTACTCGGCCGATCTGGCGGCCAAGCATGCCGGGGACTGCCGGGCGGTGATGCAGGCCCGCTGGTACAAGAACCTGTTCCCGCAGACCCGGATGGATAAAGCGCGTCCACACTTGTCGCTACTGCAGAATCTAGCGGAGGACCAGTTTGGCCAATGCCGACCTTAGAAGAGCCTTGGCATACAACCGATGGAAACCAGCCAGCACGCGAAACAGGAACGGCATGTATTTGCGACGGGTTCGCGCGTTCGTCACGGACACTACGGCGGTTCCAAACAATAGCCGTGTGTTTGCCCTGTCACTTTCCGCCAGCGCTTCAACCATCAGCCACGAGCATGTGCGCCCCTGATAGTCACACAAGAGCAACTGTTCGGCCATCCTGCCTTCCACAGTCCAGGCTGCGAAGGTGTTCACAGCCCCCGTCGCCATGTCGGCGGCTTGTCTGTCGGTCGACGGTTTGTTCACAAGCCAGCGCAGAATGAAGCGCTCTACCTTGAACAGGCGGCTGGTGTAGAATGCCGTCACGAACTGCTGTTGCGAGATGGTGCCCTCCACATCGACCGTGAAACAATCGGTGTAGTCGCCATTCACCTTGTAGTGCATGAGCAAGGACTGCTCCGGCAGGGTGCGTGCAGTGATTTCGCTCATGCCGCCTTCACTCGGATACGGAAATGCGCGCCCTCGATCGAGGAGATCAATTCCAGCGATCCGCCGTAGGCCTGTAGCAGTGACCGTGCGATCGAGAGGCCGAGACCCGTTCCTCCCTGTTGACGCTTGCTGGTGAAAAAAGGGCCGAAGATGCGGGTTCGGTCACTGGCCGGAATGCCCGGACCGTCGTCGCTCAGGTCGAACTGGACGCCTTCTTCCGCCAACGTCACTGCGATTTTCAGCAGCTTTGCACCTGCCTGCTGGGCGTTTTCTACCAGCGTTGTCAGCACCGCCTCCAACGCGTCGCCGTCAATGCGTATCGGCGGGAGTGTCTTTGGCCGGGAGGTTTCGATAGCAAAGTCCGGCCGCGTGAAACCGTCCGCTATAGCCGCCATTATCGGCGTAGCGTCCGTGTGTCCCTTGGCACCGTCCATATGGAGGTCCGCCTGCGCCAGCTCCATCAGGCGGCGGACAAGACGCGACAGGCGCTCGGCGTCCGCCGCCATGTTGGCGAGGAAGCGCTCGCGATCAGCCGCGGCCATGTCCTCGGCATGATCCTGGAGTAGCTCGATCGCGCCGCTGATGGCGGCGAGCGGGGTCTTGAACTCGTGGCTGACCGATGCGGCAAAATCGCGCAGGTAGCGGGAGCGCCTGTCGATGCTGGCGGCCATCACCTCGAAATCACGAAACAGGTTGCGGATTTCGACTACCTGCAGCGAAGGGTGAACGGGGGTGACGTGACGTCCGGAAGACAGATCCCGCGTTGCCCGGGAAAGGTTTTCAATCGGCCTCACGATCGCACGGGACAGCACGGCGGAAAGGACGATCAGCAGCAAGAAGATCGCCACGACACCGAGCACTATCTTGCCGCGATCCTCATACATCCCCTTGAACAATGCACGGGGCGACCGCGAGACGAGGATGACTGCAGCCACGTGGCCGTCGACCATGACGGGTCGGGTATGGTGCAGGCGGAGGTTCGATGCGCGGCTCAACCATTCAAAGGGATAATGCGCGCCATAATTCTCGTTCATGCGCAGCACCGTCATCGGTGTTCCGCCCAGCGCCGAACGGACTTCGGGCAGGAATACGAGACTGTGCTTGCCGTCGGGGCCGGTCAGAACGATGCCGCGCGAATCGAGCATGATGATGGAAGAGAGCGTCGTGCGCTTGGTTTCCTGAAAGGCGGGCAGAAGGTGATCCGCCACCAGCAATGCCGCCGGGTCCGGTGGCGCTCTAAGGACTATCGCAGGCGGCCGGGACTGGAGGACGGGCGATGTTCTTAAATCGATCTCGGTCTGATGATCGCGATAGCTCGGCACGCCGTAGCGGTCGTCGTCCTCGTTGATTTCGTCGGTAAACGGATCGATCTGCGCCGGAACGATGCCCTTGCGTCCCGGCCAGTCCACGGCCGCGGTGGCGGCGAGCGCCGCACTTTGGGCCACGAGTTCGGCCTCGGTCCTGCGCACCAGCGCGTTCTCATACACGCGAAGAAACACCGCGCTGATCCCCGGCAGGGCAGCCACGAACAACAATGTGCCGAAAAGGATCGTCCGCAGGCGTAATACTGGCCAGTGGCGAGCGACAGAGGCCTTCAGCGCCGCGATCATGCGGTTTCTGACCGCCCTTTACAGCTTCCCACCCGATAGCCGACACCCGCGCGGGTTTCGATCAGATCCTGGCATCCGGCATCAGCGAACTTGCGGCGCAGATTGCGGATATGACTGTCGATCGTGCGGTCGGTGATGGCAAAGCCGGGGCCGTGCAGTCGATCGATGATCAGGTCGCGCGAGAATATGCGCGAGGGCATCGAAACCAGGGTGCGCAGGATCGTGAACTCGGTAACGGTAAGCGAGATCTCGTGACCGTGCCAGCGCGCGATCCATGCATCGGGATCGAGCGTCAGGTCTCCCTGCTTTACTATCCCCGCAGCAGTTTCAGTCGCAGCAGCCTTGCCTGCAGTGCGCCGCAGAATTGCCATGGAACGGGCAACCACCTCACGCGGGGAGAAGGGCTTCACTACATAATCGTCACCACCCAGCTCGATTCCCAGCACCCGGTCGATCTCGTCGTCGCGCGAAGAAAGGAAGATGATGGGGACATCGCCCTCCGCACGCAATCTGCGGCATACCTCCAGCCCATCCATCCGCGGCATGTTGATGTCGAGGATAACGAGGTCTGGACCATGAGCCTCGACTTGAGCGATTGCCTCCTCGCCATCCTGCGCCTCGATCGTATCCAGACCCGCCTTGCCAAAGGCGAAAACCAGCAACTGGCGGATATGGGGATCGTCATCGACGACAAGGATCGTGCGCGGCATGGGAGACATGATCATTTTCGTGCCTCGGCTGTCAATGGACTTGAAGACTTAGGTCCGATTGTCGGCACGGGGCCTAGCGCCGCTTCTGGCTGTGCGGGCTTCTGAATCTGCACAGAACCTTCCGTTTCGATCTCGACCGCCGGGGTGAAGACCGACCCGTCGCAGGCGCGCATCGCGGGCTTGAGCGGGATCTGATGAAGCGTGGGGATCAGCAGTTCCGCCGTTTGCAGCCTTTTTTCTCCGCGCATTGTCCAGGAGTGGACCATTTGCGAGCGAAGCTGCCGGTAGATGACATCGCGTACCCCTTGAACCCTCTCGCGGAAGGCGGGCTCGAGACCGGGGTTTTGCTCGAGTTCGATCAAAGGCAGAAGCGAAGAGCTGCCTAGTTCGCTCAGATAGCAGAGATCGAGCGCCGATCCTCCGCCCCCGACTTCGCGCGCATGGTGCACATTCCACCATGCGGCAACATTGCCCAGATCGACGAAGCTCGCGATCGTCAACAAAAGCCCGGCGGCGGCAAGGTTGGCGTTGATAAGCCAGCTCGCACTTTTCTCTCGCAGCAACCGCCAGCAGATCAGCATCAGACCGGCCGCCACCAGCAGCATCCAGGCGAACGCGGATATGCGCAGGATGGTAAGCGAATAGGCTTCGACGTAATCCAGCAGGCGCAGGATCGAGGAACCTACCAGCACGATATTCTGCGCAATCCACAGCACGACCATTCTGCGGATCGCGGGAACTGCGGCGGTCGAGGAACCGGGTCGCAGCGTTATGATCACGAACAGTGCGGCGAGCAGCGCGGTCACAATCAGCGGATAGGCTCCGCGGTGCGCATATTCGGCAAGTGTGATGCCTTTCGGCATGGGAGCCAATCCACTCAGATAGGCGGCGTCCATCAGGCTCTGCATCGCGAACAGCAGGTTGAACGCGACCAGCGACAGTTTGACTGAGGCAACCGACACGCCTGGTAGCGGAAGATCGCCACTGCCATCGAAAGTCGGCAGGATGCGGAGGGCAAGGCGCGGATGAATGAGACTCCAGGCCATGACGAACAGTAATGTCCACAGCATCAATCGCACGAAGGTCTCGAATGACAGCTCAGGCAGACTGATGCCGGAAAGGATCTGCTCGATCACCGGGTTCGCGGCGGAGAACAGAGCAAGGATGATCGCGCTGCCGACCAAGGGGAGCATCAGCACCGGCAGGCTTGCCCGGAGGCTGAAGCGACTGGTCGGACGCGCCCGTCTGATCTTCAGCACCCGTCTCATATCGAGGAGCGGCGCAAACGGTATCCGCAATGTATGAAGCAACAACCGCTGGAACCAGCGCCAGCCATTATCAAAGCGGCTGGTTGCTGGCAGAAGTGCCGCCATGCCAGCCGTGATCCAGAACATTGTCCAGGCAAGCAGGCTCGCATCATAGATCATCGCGAACGCGAAAAGGGTCGAGGTGAGAGCGGCAAGAAGCGCGCGCGTGTTTCGTCTCACGCCCTGACGCGCTGCGGTCATACCGGACAGCAGTGCCACGCCGTAAAAGCCCAGATTGCCGCCACCCAGCTTCCATTGGAAAAAGAGCAAATCGCCCAAGCCAACAAGCGCCGCCGCGATCATCACCTTCCAAATGAAGCTGCCTCGCAAATGTATTCTTGAAATCGTCATGATTGCCTCCCATGCATGCAGAGAAGCAGTGCCCGCCCGATACGCAGCGGGTGACGGTCAAATCATGAATTTGCGATGCCGATCCGGTGCAGAAATGGTGCAGGTCAGCCAAAATGTGGTGACATCCCCATGCACGCGCCAGATAACGGAGTTCGGTGCAGACAAGGCCTCGCGTGATCGAACGACAGGAGCCTCCCCCTTTTCGGGATCGTTAAACACCGCCTGCACGTGCGAAACGAGTATGCCACGCATGAAACGTCCGGGGGGAAATTTGGATATCTCGTCAAACCCTGAGAATAGCCCTAATACCAAGGTGCAGTGATCCTGACCTATGAGGACGGCATTCAGACGGTTCTCGGC
>JBDUBN010000626.1:0-1567 GCA_040004085.1 Novosphingobium sp. | reverse complement strand
TTGATATTCGGTGCGGACAGCACTTTGCCGTCAAGAATGATGGCGAACGGACGACCGACGTTTTCGCTGGTCAGCTTGGCAAATTTCGCCCCGCCGGCTTGATCGAACGTGATCGAGACAATCGCCTCGTTATTGCGCTGATCGTTGCCTTGCTGGGCGTTGGTTAGCTGATCGCCCTTGATGCCACCCAGTCGTTTGACGGCGAGCATCGTCGCGCCAGTTTTCCCCGGGTTGGCATAGGGCACCAGTTCGTCGCCCGGGGGGACGATACCTTGTGCAACGTCAGTGGGCGAGGCCGTGGTATCGACGAGCTTGAATTCAAGCTTGGCGGTCTGGCCGAGCAAGCTTTTCAAAGCCGAGGGATCTTTCAGGCCCGGCACCTGCACGACGATGCGGTCTGCGCCCTGACGCAAGATCGTGGGTTCGCGCGTACCGAGCGAATCGATGCGCTTGCGGACGACTTCGGTGGCGGTATCCATCGCTTGGCTGACTGCCAGATCAATGCCTTCCTTGGTCGGCGTCAGGACAAAGCGCGATCCTTCGACCACCTGAATGTCCCAGTCGCGCGCGCCGGTCAGGCCCGCGCCGGTGGTCAGCGGGCGAACCACTTCCATCGCTGCATCAACTTGCGCCGGGTTTTCCACCATAAAGCGCAAGCTGCCGTCGGCGGACGAAATGTCGCCAATGCGGATCGCCGGTTCGGCCTGCTTCATCTTGGTGCGGACCGATTCCTCCATCGCTTCCAGCCGTTGGCGGCGGACCTGATCGGGGTTGGCTTCGAGCAGGATGTGGCTGCCACCGGCAAGGTCGAGGCCAAGGTTGATCATCGGCGCGGGCAGCGCCGAGGGCCAGCGCGTGTTGGCGACCGAGAACAGCGACGGCAGCGCCGCCAGCATGGCCAGAATGGTCAGCGTCCAATAGAACGCCTGCTTCCAGCGAGGAAAATCGAGCATGTGTGTGCGCTTCCTGTGCCGACTCAGTCGTTCGCCGCGCCGCTACCCTGCGGCGGGATGACGTCGGAAATCGTCGAGCGCAGCGCCTTGACCTTCACGTTCGGGGCCAATTCAATTTCGGCGTAGTTTTCGTCTACCTTCAGGACCTTGCCCAGAAAGCCGCCGCCGGTCAGCACCTGATCACCCTTTTTGATGCCGCCGATCTTGTCGCGCAGGGCCTTCTGCTGCTTCATCTGCGGGCGCAGGATCAGCAGCCAGAAAATCAGCGCCATGGCGACCAGCGGCATGAACTGCATCCAGGCAGGGGGAGCACCCGCATTGGCGGCGGCGGCGAGGATGGAGAGGGTTGCGCTGTTCATGGCGGGGATATCGGCTTTCAGCTGAAAACTACAAGGTCAGGTCGGAAAACTTAAAGCAGGCCTGTGCTGGATAACGGACCGGAATGGCGCGCGGTTAGCAGCAAAGCCCCAGCGTGGCAACGCGGGCCGGACCGCTGCCCACGCAATTCCCATCGCTGCCCGCTTGCATCCGCGCAATCCCATGCCTATAGGCGCGCCTTCGGTCGGGACGTAGCGCAGCCTGGTAGCGCATCACACTGGGGGTGTGGGGGTCGG
>JBDUBN010000012.1:0-17603 GCA_040004085.1 Novosphingobium sp. | reverse complement strand
TCCGTGCCCGTTCTCACCTAACGCAATTCAGAACACATCCGTTCCGATGACCTCTTCAGCGCCTTTCTTGTAGCGCTCTTTGCCGAGATGTATGGCTTTCCGCTCACCATCTACTTGTTCTCAGGATGGCTCCAATCGCACTATCCCAGCGTCAACTGGTTCTCTCACGACGCGGGCCATCTGTTCGAGATGATGTTCGGATGGGGGTTAACCCCCATTTTGGACCGTTCCACATCGCCAGCTTCGTCCTGATCGGCAGCGGCTTCTGGATGATCTCAGTGGGCTGGGCCGTGCTCCATGGTGCGCAGCAACGCCGCGCCATGTCGACCACCGGGATTTATGAGCGCATCCGGCACCCACAATATGTCGGCTTCATCCTGATCCTGACCGGGTTCCTGCTGCAATGGCCAACGCTGCTGACGCTGGCCATGTATCCGGTTCTGGTCGTCATGTACGTTCGCCTCGCCCGTCATGAAGAAGCGGACGCCATTGCCGAATTTGGCGATGCCTATCGCAGCTATATGGCGCGAACGGGCGGTTTCTTTCCAAAGTGGCGAGCCCAAAGCTCTGGTTGAGCAGTTTCCCTTGTTAGCCGCTTGGCCCTGACATGATGTCAGACCCCACATGAAGATGCGTCAAAGGAGAATCGATATGGCATCGACTGATCACAAGGCGCACCAACATGGCGCTGGCTGCTGTAGCGGCGGCGCGAAGACAGGCGGCACAGCTACTGCGCTCGATCCGGTCTGCGGCATGAAGGTGGACCCGGCTGCGACCGAGCACCACGCGACCCACGCGGGTCAGGACTATCATTTCTGCAGTGCAGGGTGCCGGGCCAAGTTTGTTGCGAGCCCGGAGCAATATCTTTCACAGGCAACCAAATCGCCGCCTGCAGGGGCCAGTGATGTCATCTATACCTGCCCGATGCACCCCGAGGTGCGGCAGGTTGGACCAGGCTCGTGCCCGATCTGCGGGATGGCCCTTGAGCCGGCAACGGTGACGCTGGACACGGGTCCGAGCGCTGAACTTGTCGACATGACCCGCCGCTTCTGGGTCGCGCTTGTATTGACGCTGCCGGTCTTCGCGCTGGAAATGGGCGGGCATCTGACCGGCCTGATGATGTTCGTCGGCAAGCTGACATCGAACTGGATCCAGTTTGTCCTCGCGACGCCCGTCGTGCTGTGGGCAGGATGGCCGTTCTTCTCGCGCGGATGGGCCTCGCTCAAGTCGCGCCACCTCAACATGTTCACGCTAATCGCGATGGGTGTTGGCGTCGCCTATCTCTACAGTCTCGTCGCGCACTTCGCCCCCTCGCTGTTCCCGCCCGCTTTCCGCGATGCGATGGGGACCGTCCCCGTTTATTTCGAGGCAGCGGCCGTCATCACTGTGCTGGTCCTGCTCGGTCAGGTGCTCGAACTGCGCGCGCGCGAGCGTACCTCAGGTGCGATCAAGGCGCTGCTCGACCTCGCGCCCAAGACCGCGCGCAGGATTACTGCCGCTGGCCAGGACGAGGAAGTCACGCTCGACCTTGTCATTGTCGGCGACCACTTGCGTGTGCGCCCCGGCGAGAAGGTACCGGTCGACGGTGTCATTGCCGAGGGACGGGTCTCGATCGATGAATCGCTCGTTACGGGTGAGTCCATGCCGGTCACCAAGGAAGCAGGCGCCAAGGTCATCGCCGGCTCGCTCAACAAGACCGGCAGCTTCGTCATGGTGGCCGAGAAGGTTGGCAGCGAGACGCTGCTTTCGCGGATTGTCCAGATGGTGGCCGAGGCGCAGCGCAGCCGCGCCCCAATCCAGCGCATGGCCGATAAGGTTTCGGGCTGGTTTGTGCCTGTGGTGATTGCGGTCGCACTGATCGCCGCTGCTGCCTGGGCGTTGTTCGGCCCGGACCCGCGACTAACCTATGCGTTGGTAGCCGCCGTTTCGGTGCTGATTATCGCCTGTCCGTGCGCTCTTGGCTTGGCAACGCCGATGTCGATCATGGTCGGTGTCGGGCGCGGCGCGCAGGCGGGTGTGCTGATCAAGAATGCCGAAGCACTCGAACGGTTCGAGAAGATCGATACACTGATCGTCGACAAGACCGGGACACTCACCGAGGGCCGTCCCGCTGTCACCGGCATCCGTACCACAAACGGATGGGACGAGAACGAGGTCTTGCGCCTTGCCGCCAGCCTTGAGCGCGGTAGCGAGCACCCGCTGGCCGATGCCATCCTGCGCGCCGGGCAAGAGCGCAAACTGGCCCTCGAACAAGCCAGCGATTTCGACTCGCCGGTCGGGCGCGGCGTGACCGGCACGGTGTCAGGCAAGCATATCCTGCTTGGCGGCCCGCGGTTCATGGCGGAACAGAAGATCGATACGACCGCGCTCAACGAAATCGCAGAAGCAATGCGCGCCGAGGGCGCGACCGCAATCTTCGCCAGTGTCGATGGGAAGGTCGCTGGCCTTTTGGGTATCGCCGATCCGATCAAGGAAACCTCTGCCCAGGCCATCCGCGAACTGAAGGCCGATGGCATCCGCATTGTCATGATGACCGGCGACAATCGCACTACGGCGCTTGCTGTTGCAGCCCGCCTCGGCATTGACGATGTCGAGGCGGAGGTTCTGCCCGAAGACAAGGTCAGCGTCGTCCAGAAGCTGCGCGCCGAAGGCCGCAGCGTGGCCATGGCCGGGGACGGCGTCAACGATGCCCCGGCTCTTGCCGCTGCCGAGGTCGGTATCGCCATGGGGGCCGGGGCTGACGTTGCTATCGAAAGCGCCGGGGTGACCTTGCTGCAAGGAGATCTGGGCGGTATCGTGCGTGCGCGAAAACTGTCGCGCGCGGTGATGCGCAACATTCGCCAAAACCTGGTGTTCGCCTTCGCCTATAATGTCGCCGGTATCCCGATTGCAGCGGGCGCGCTTTATCCAACCTTTGGCTGGATGCTCTCGCCTGCCATCGCGGCGGCTGCCATGGCGCTCTCCTCCGTTAGCGTGATCACCAATGCCTTGCGGCTGCGGATTATCCGCTTGTGACCGACCTGCCTCATCATTTTGAGGCGAGCGCAACACTTGCCGGTGCGGCAGAAAGCATCTTCGCCGTTGCCGTTGAGCCAGACCTGCTGACCAAACATATGGGGCGCCCATCGCTCATGATGGGCGGCGGCAGCATGCAATGCGACCTTGTTGCTCTGGCAGGGAAACCCCCGGCGACACATGGATCGCCAAGGCGCCGGTGCGGATCACGATTTCATGGGAGGCCCCCGCCACCGGCGCTGCGCATTCCGGTTCAGCCACGATCGCCTCCACAAATCCCAACGGCTCACGCGCCAACCGCTGGGCGCGCATGCTGTCGTGCCGCCAGGCATAAAGCTGTTGCGGCAAAAGCTCATGGTTCCGGGCAATTTCCGCAATGTTGGCGCCCGGCTCAAAACTGGTCGCGATAATCCGCGCTTTCGCCTCAGCCGACCACTGGCGCCGCGCCGGTCCCGCCGGAATAACGTCCATCCGTGAGGGTCGCTGCCGCGCTGGCGTTGCGAAACTTGTTTCGAATGTCGTTGCGTCACCTGCCACTACGTTACCCCCCAGCTGAGGGGAAAGTCATAGCCAGATCAACGCCATTGGAAATGTGGGGAGGTTTTGGCGCTTACAAATAACCGGTCTGTCCGAGATTTCAGACACAGCATGAATATGCCATCTAAATTTTCGGCCTCTTTGGGGGGGGACTGTCTATTGTGAGCGGATTTTTCTTTTCTGACGCCACAATCGTGGGGCCGTCCGTTTCGATTCTCGCCTTAAAGTTGAAATCTACAAATTTCCCGAATTCGCGCCCGAGTTCCTGAAACTCTGGATCGCGCGACTTAGCCAGCTCGAGCATCAGATCAGCGTAGATGCCGACGATATCGGCGCTGATATATTCCCGGTCCTCACCGGCCTCCATCCGTCGATTGTCGCGCTCAAAGGATCTGCGCGGCTTTGCCCGGTCGTTGTTGTTTTCTTCGACATTCAGGCGCGCCTGGTAAGTTTTGCTATGTTCATTGTTGAACCGCGGACCGCGAGCGATCTGCGGCGTTGCGTCGGCATCGACGCCGCGCTCGCGAAGCTCGGCCGCGAACACGCGCCGCATGTAGTGGAGATCGTCGGGACCGAATGCCAGCTTGGTGCCGTCATGACCCTGGGCGCGGATGGTGAGATGAACGTGCGGGTTGGGACTCTTGCCCTTCCCCTCGTCCGTATGCAGCGCATAGACATAGTCGAAATTGTCCTCGAACAATTGCCGAGCGGTTGCGCGCGCCGCTTGCAGAACGATGTCGGGATCGGTGCCGCGTGGCATTGAGAGTATCAGGCGCCGAGCATCCGGTGAGGCATGACGGCTATCAAGCTCAGCAGGGTCATAGTTCAGCGCGCGCCATTCGTCGGCCAACTCGCGCATCTCCGAAACGTCGCCGATCTCGACGCCGTCCTGATCGAACATGGGAACCTTGCCGTTGCGTGCGATGTAAGTGAAATTCGAGAAAGTGTGGCTGGCACCGTAGGTGGCCTTCGACACCTTCACCATCGTCTGCGGCGCTTTGCGGGCGATCCGCGCGACCTGGGCAATGCTGGCCTTGGTGCTCGGCTTGGTGCGCATCGCCTTCTCGCCGAACATCATAATGTTGCGGGCAGCCTTGTCCTTCGTCGGACGCCGCATGATCGGCCGCCAGGCTTCCTGCGCCGCATAAAGCGACCGCTTCAATTCAGCCGTTGCAGCCATGGCCCTCCCCTTCTCTCGTAAGTCTGCCGGACTTGCGCCGGCGCAAGCGATGCCAGTTCATGGCGGATCATCATCGGGATAGACGTGCTCGACCGATGGGTGCGGCAGCATTTCGAGCCGGTCCGATGGCATTTGATTGGCGATCGACCAGTGGCTCCGCTCGAGCCCCATGCAATCATTGATCTGCTTCATCGCGGTATCGATCGCCGCCTTCAGCGCCTTAAACTCGGCCAGCTGGTCGATGACATCATCCTGGCGGCGCAAACGCACGTCGACGAGCAGCTTGTTCACGGCATGGGCGATCTGATTGACGTTAACGCCGATGCGCCGGATCTCGGCACGGATCGCGCCCAAGGGGCGATGCAGTGACGATGGCGGCCGTTTGTTGAGACCAATCCACCGACGCAGCACGGTCGTCGCAACTTGCTGGATCGTCATGGCGTAAGGTTCCCCTGCCCTTTCAAGAGCAATCGCCTCGTTGGCATCGAGGCACATCCTGATCCGCATCGCGCTGGGAATTTTCGGCGCGCCCGGCCGCAAGTGCGCGTCGCGCGCACTCGGATGCTCAGCCTCGAATTCGCGATGCGCGGTGAACAGGGCCTCGTCGGACACGGCATCTGCATAGGCACGAAGGGATGCGTCCCCTGCCCGCTCTGACGTTTGACCCTGATGCGTCATCTCACGGGCGATAAGTGAACGGACCCATTGCGAGGAGGACATTCCATGTCGGCCCGCAACCTCTTCAATCATGGCGATGCCCGGCGCTTCAGCACCGGTCGAGAGCCTGATTGTAAGTCTGTCTGACATTTGGTCACCAAAACATATCCCGCATTAACCTAACTAGAGCATTTTGAGCGCTTGTCCTCAAAATTCAGCACATCACCCCTTGGGCGCGCAGCAACCGCGTGGTGCCACACGCCAGACTGCTCTGCCGCCGGGCGTGATTGTTGAGAGAAGGGGAAGAAAGAAGCTTTCGCGGAGCAGAAGAACAGAGCGGCGAAGGTTGTTATTCGATCGCGAGGATTGTGAGTTCCTCCAGCGCGGTCTGGATCAACGCCTCTTGCCCGCCATACAGGACGGGGAGTTTGTTGCCGATGACGGAAGGGGAGTAGACCACCCTGCCCTCCCCATGATCGGGATGACGAACCCGCACAGAAACGCGCGTCAGAGGCATCGGATCGAAGCGATCATTCGCCGTTGAACTTTTGGGCATCTCCAACTTCGGCGTACTGCCTACTTGCGCCGGCGCAAGTTCTGGTGACCGATCGCTCTCCACGACGGCCGGGTTCAACAGCGATTCGGGATCGGCGAGTTTGCGAATGGTGGCGCGTGTCGGTTGAGAATCGCGCGATAGAAGATCCTCAACGGCGACGCGGTTGCGTTTCCAGTGCTGGCTCAGCTCGTAAAGCGGATCGACCTGCATCGTATCGAGGAAGGGTTGCAGCTCCGGCGGCAGTTCCGCGAGCGCGATCAGGCGACTGATCCTCGAAGGATCGCACGCGAACCTGGCAGCAATATCCTTCTTGGCAACATCAAGGCCGATCAGTCGAACGACGGCATCCACCAGGTCGCGTGTGCATAAATCCTCGCGGCTTTCATTTTCGGCAATCTGCGCGAACAGCAGCGTTGCCTCGTCCTGTAGGCCCGGTCTGATGATAGCCTTGATCGAAACATGCCCCGCGATCTTGGCGGCACGCCATCTGCGCTCACCGGCAATGATGATGTGGGCACCCCCCTCCCCCGGCCTTACGACGATGGGCTGGATGATCCCGCTCGACTGAAAGCTCCGCGCCAGCTCTTCGAGCTTGGCCTGCTCAAAGTGTCGGCGCGGATTGCCAGGGTCGGGTTGCACCCCATCAATCTTGAGATCGATAAGCCGGGCCTGCGAAACTGCATCCACCGCAAGGTCGGGATGCGCCGTCGCCGCGCGATTGAACATGGCAGTGCGTCGGTTGAGTTCGGTCACGCCGACTTCCGATCAATCTGCTCAAAGGCCGCGATCAGCTCATTACGCTTCTGGCGCGCCCAACTCGTGCTTTGGGTGAAAACCGGACGCGACTTTTCCATGGCGACGCGGATCGGTTCGCTCGCGTCGATCACCGTGTCGATGGCGTGTTCGGCGTAGCCGCGGTTCACCAGCTGGAGGATGTTCCGCATCGTTGGCTTGTTCATCATGCCATTGATGAGAATGCCCGCGACAGTGAGCGGCCGCGCCCGGTTCTGGTCTGCGATGGATTTTAGCTGAAGGACCACGCCGATCTGATCGAACGAGAAATCATCGGGCCGCATCGGCATGAGGAGATTATCGACCGTCTGCAATAGCGCAACGACTTGTTCGTCAAGCACCGGCGACGTGTCGAAAATGGCGATGTCATAAGCATCGGAGGCAAGGAGCGTGCGAACCGACGCCATGATCGCTTCACCTTCCTCTGGCCCGAACTTCACATCTTCGACGGCAACCAATATGTCGAACGGCCTAGGCTCGATCGCGGCCAGTTTCGCGGCGTAAGCTTGGTCTGCGAAATCCAAAATCGTGCCGATCTGGCGCACCGCATAGTCGGGGTGTTCAGCTGCATCGACGTTGGTGAGCACCTTGCTCGAATTGCACTGCATGTCGAAGTCGATGAAGAGGACGCGCTTCCCGATCCGGCGCAGATACCAGGCATACAAAACCGAGATCGTGGTCTTACCGACGCCACCCTTGGAGAGGTGAACCATAGTTGTTCGCATGAGTGCACGCCTCCTGAACGCGCCCTCTGTGCTGCTGCCTCACGAGCCATGACGCAAGTCAATTTCGCCTATAGACCAAATGTGAACGATGAATGCTTATGGAACGCAATAGTTTTTGCAGGTGATTTCGCCTGCCACCGACGCAGCCAAATCGACCTCGCCCCGGTTGAGCCAGGCCTACAGTTCGCCGAAGCTGAGCTTGAATTGTATATCGCTCAATCTTCAAGCGTGGCAGGGTCGGAACAATTATGCTGGTTTCCAGATCGCGTACCATGTCGCAAATTCTGTAGGGCGGACCAGGTAGCGGGCAAAATTGCCTTCATGCAGGCCGAGCAACTCGGTTTCGACAACCTCGACAAATTGCTCCTGATCGGCCGCCGGGATCATGTCACGCGCGGTGGCGGCGAGATGCGCGCGCGCGGCCTTGCGATCCATCTGGCCGCGCACAACATCCCGGATAATTTCGCGCAGCGCATCGCGGTAGCGCAGCCGGAATGGATCCGGCTCGCCCAGCGACTGCCGAACTGCGGCATAGCGCGCCGCCGAGCGCTCATAGGCCCAGAGAAACACGTCGCGCAGCAACGCCGTATCATTGAGTTCGTACACCCCGAGCGTCGCTTGAGTGTAGAGATCGCCAGGCACATCGGTGAATGACAATGGTGTCAGGTTGGCGCTGATGAGCGGAATGTTCGCCGCGAGCCGCGACACCCGCTTGTTCACGTCATCGAATGGCTGAAGATAAGGCAGCTGAACCATGACAAAGAACGCCTGCTCATAGGGATCCTCGATTGCCGCGGCGGTCGCGAGAAGTTGATCAAAATTTTCCTCGATCAATCCCGGGATTTCGAGCGGGTGGAAAGTCGAGCCGTCGATACCGACGAGGATATGCCGCAAGCGCCCGACTGCGGTCGGGTCGGCCAGCAGGTTATTGGCGAGGAGCGCGTGCAGGTTGAGTATCGTATAGCGGTTGAACCCGATCTCATCGGCCGCAGCGACAAGGAACTCGATTGCGTCCTTATGGTTGAGGATCATCTGCGCTTCGCGCTGGCCCCGTCCTTCAGCTGCCTCGCCAAAATCAAGCAGCCGACGCGTGTCAAGCAGCGAATAGGTGTTGCCCTCAAGTCGGCTCGAATTCCACGCAAGGTCTATCAGCAGGCGGTTCAGGATCTGCTTCGCATAGGTGCCGGCCGGTGCCGATTCGATGTACGGCTTGCCAACCGCCGCAAGCCGCGCGCGATCCTCTGGCGTCAGGTAGAAGGTGACGTTAGGCCGGTACTGATCAAGGAACGCGCGGTCGTAACCGACTGGTCGGCGGGCCTCAACGCGCTGTTGCACATAGGCTTGCACACGCTCGCCGTCCCGCGACAACGGCACGATGGCGGTCTGCTCAGCCTTGGGGACAACAGCGCCCTGATCCCAAACGACGATATGGTAACGGGCAGCGCGCCCATCCCCCGTCAACCGGAGGCGACCGGCGTTCACGAGCGATCGCAAGCGATATTGCAGTGTGCGCCGCGCGCCCGGCGCCGCGAGCGCGTTCGCGATCTGCTCGGCTGACGCGCCGTCAGCGTGCAGTTTGACGGCAGCCTC
This sequence comes from Novosphingobium sp., assembly GCA_040004085.1. GTDB lineage: Bacteria > Pseudomonadota > Alphaproteobacteria > Sphingomonadales > Sphingomonadaceae > Novosphingobium. Next base: position 8,551 of record JBDUBN010000012.1, on the reverse strand, counting down.
AATGGCTTGCAGATCTGCTTCGGGTATGGGCCGTGCCACACGATCTCCTTAGTTGCGCGAAATCTGAACCGCGCAACTAAATGAGTCAATGCGCAACTATATGCCGCTTTGCGCAACTATGCCCATTTTCGCGCAGCCAAAGTTGCGCATTTCAGACAAAAGCCGCGATCCGTTGATCTGGTCGGATCCGTCCATCCCAAGGGCATCCCGGTGATCCTGCATCCCGAAGATTACGAGGTCTTGCTCTCGGCAGATTGGAAGGAGGCGGAAAAGCGGGCGGTGCCCTATTCATCGCAATTGATGGGGATGGACAGCAGCTAACTGTCCGGCATCGCCCGACGCATGAAGGCATCGAACAGCGGCACGGTGAAGGCCGTCTGGCCATAGCCGGGTGTGTAAATCATGCCCTTGGCGATCAGCGAGGCGCGGACCGGACCGAAGGCGCTGGGCTTGCGGCCAATGTGACTGGCTACAGCTGTAGAGGCATGTGGCCCCTCCCCCAACTCGGCCATGCCGCGCAAATATCGCTTCTCGGAAGGTGTCAACCGATCGAACCTCACGCGGAAAAAACTGGCGTCCAGCGCCGCGATGGCAGTGGAATAGGCTAATTTCACATCATCGGCGGTGATCGGACACTGCTGTGCAGTGTCCCAGCACTGCTTGCCCCATTCCTGCAGGAAATAGGGATAGCCCCGCGTCACCTCCAGGATGCTGGCGACAGCGGCGAGCTCGATACTGCAGTCCTCTGCCTCGATTGGGTGGATGATAGCTGCGCTCGCCGCTTCGTCGTTCAGCGGGCCGATGGACGTGAATAGGAACAAGCGTTCGGCATAAGACTTGGCCTTGCCCATTTGCCCGGCCAGTTGCGGAAGGCCGGCGGCGACCAGCGTGATCGGCCGTTCATTTTGCCGCGCACGGTGCAATGCGGTGATGAGGGCTGCCAGCTCGCGTTCAGGTACATATTGCAGCTCGTCGATGAACAGCACTAGCGCCGTGCCTCGCTCGCCTGCGGCCGCCCCGGCTAGGTCGATCAGATCGATGAGGTCGGATTCCAGATCGCCGTTGTCGGCCACGCCGACCTCACCCAGATCGAGTGAGGCTTCCAATTCGCCGTAGCTGAGCTTGAATGCCTGCACGAACCGGGCGAGCGCCCCTAGTCCGCGTTTGGCCAGCGTCATCGCTGCCTGTCCGCGATCAAGTTTGAGTAACGCCATACGCAGTGGGGGCACGAGCATTGATGGTAGAGACTGGCCTTCTGGGGCCTCGATCGGAACCGTTACTAGTCCCTCCCCTTCGGCGGCACGGCGCATTGCGTTGAGCAGTACGGTCTTGCCGACCCCCCGTAATCCGGTGAGGATAATGCTCTGTGCGTGCCGGTGGTTCCGGATGCGATCCAGCGCGACGGCGACACTTTCCAGCACCGCCTCACGGCCAGCCAGTTCGGGTGGTCGGCTGCCTGCACCAGGCGCGAAGGGGTTACGGCGGGGATCCATGCTAGGCTTATTAGTGTGTTCTACAAGTTTTGTATAGAACCATGTAAAATGCCTAGAGGAAGCTTGGCTTGGCTGAATTGGTGTATCTTATCCGATCATCGCCACTGCCTGGATGGCATCGATGATGGGCATAACCTCCACTCCGTCGCGTGCTGGATAAGTCTCGGTTCCCGGATAGACGACCAATCGCCGTTCGGCCCCAATATCGCGGGCACCTATGTAGAACCCCTGTTCGATCTTCGGTGCAGAGGAACGCTTGATCTCTATGGCGAATGCTACTCGCCCTCCCCGCTCGATCACCAGGTCAATCTCGGCGCCATCGGCCGTTCGATAAAAGCTTGGTATAGCGTGCGGACCAGCTGCATCGATGAGCGCCTCGATGACGAAGCCTTCCCAACTTGCTCCGGAGACCGGATGACCCAGCAGTTGATCGAGTGTGGCAATGTCGAGCAATCCATGGACCAGTCCGGCATCACGGACATATATCTTGGGCGAGCGAACAAGGCGCTTGCCCAGATTACCGCTCCAGGGCTGCAAGCGGCGAACTAGCAACAGATCAACCAGCAAGTCGATGTAGCGTCCAACCATGGGTGCGGTGACAGCCAAGGCCTGTGACAGGCGTGCGGCGTTGAGCAGACTCCCCTGCCCGTGCGCCAGCATCGTCCATAGACGACCGATGGTTGCGGCCGGCATGCGCGGCGCGAACATCGGCACATCACGCTCCAGGTATGATCGGGTGAAGTTCTTGCGCCAGCGCAGGCTTGCCCCGTCATCGCTCGCCAGAAGGCTGTCAGGGAACCCTCCACGGAGCCACAGGGTATCAATCGGGATATCCGCCCCCAGGGCCTCCTGCGGACCCACAGGGGGCAATTCAAGATAGGTCACGCGTCCCGCCAGCGTCTCAGCACTTTGCTGAACCAGATCGAGCGACGCCGATCCGAGCAGCAGAAACTCCCCTGCCCGCTGCCCGGCCCTGCGGCGCTGGTCAATCAGGCTACGCAGTTCGGCAAACAGATGCGGCGCACGGTGGACTTCGTCGATGACGGTCAGTCGCCCAGCGGTCGATCGCAGATAAGACGCGGCATCTTCGAGCTTGCGGACGTCGGCCTCAACCTCAAGATCAAGATAGACGCTGGCTTCGCGTTCGTCCGCTACAACTCGGGCAAGCGTCGTCTTGCCAATCTGGCGAGGCCCCAACAGAACGGTGGCGGCGTTGTCGCTCAGGGCTTCGCGCAAAGCGGTCATGGCAGAGGTGCGGCGAATGATCATACCGCAAAACTATACCGAGAGTTTCATTTTACGGCAACAGTGTTCTGAGGTTGTTTGTAGGATGCAAAGCCAAAGAGTAAAAACTGGGCTGCGTCTCTTCACCCTTTTCAAAAATCCAAAAAAACTTCCCGCCCAAGTTAGACGGTTAAATCATATTGTTACAAGGTTAGGCCCTGTGGAAATCTCCGGTGAGCTCCGGAAATCCACGAGTCGAGTTGATAGGTCCGTTCCTGAAGTATCGATGATTCGTTCCTGATGTGTCGGAGTGATTGTTCCCGATGTGTCGGCGGACCGTTCCCGTTGTGTCGAAGCCCTGTCCCTGTGCGTTCCTGATGTGTCGAAAGAGCAGGAAAGGAGGCTCGGTGGGCTACTCGTTTGAATCAGTTTGTGGCGCATCGAGCAGATTGTGATTCAATGCGGCTGTCTGCGGGGGAACATGAGCTGGAAACTGGCAGAGGCCCATTTTCAGCACGACACTTCGGGAACGGATAAAGAGGGCGAATACCGATGGCATGATGCCTTCGGGGGTTACTGGGGGCGCGTCCAAAGCAGATCAGGATTCGAGTATTGAAGAATTTGCGGATGGCGCGGGTGCCCACCATTCAGATGATCAAGGCAAAAAAGCGTGCAGCCAATCCGGTCTGCTAAGCGGACCACCTCGCGCCATCGTCCTCTTAACCGGCTCGGAAGCTTAGCTTCTGCTCCCCAAGCCACGTAGCAGCGGTCCGATTCGCGCATGATGGCTTCAAGATGGTGATCGTTCTCCGGACCAACTGGACCTTCTACCAATTCCAGTTGGCCGATATCCTGCGAACGATAGGCAAAGATATTTCCGACGAGAAGGCGACCATAGCCGTGTCTGCGCCCAAATAGCCTGACCATGCGGATCGTTTGATCGTCTTGGTGTTCATCTGCGGTTGATGGATTGACCATAATGAAAGCCAGCACCGGGGATTCTCGATCTGCTGGTGGCGGACGTTCGAGCCTGTACCGATAGGTTCCGCACGGCGAGAATATTGCTGTCCCGAGGACGTCACCGGTCATCCCCGCAACTCATGGCGGTGCTTCTCATGATGTCGACGAACCCATCCGATAAACGCCTTCTGCCAGTTGGCTGGCGTGCGATCGGGCGAAGCTTTTACCCAGCTCTCGAATTCCGCGTGGAGGGCGTAGAGATCCCATCCCGGGCATTCGCCGCGCAAGAGGGTAATAGTGTCATCAACCATGAAACCGCGCGTGGCGGCGTCTGACAGCCCGGCGACAGATTGACGGATAAGAGCGCGGGCATCAAAAACCGGTTCAGCTCTTTGGGGCTCGTGGGCAGAAAGTTTCCTCGAGGAAACTTTTTCTGATCTTTGAGTATCGTTCCCCTGCCCTGCCTTATCAGCCGTATCGCGCGCCGCCTCGCTGGTAGTCAGCGTTAGCCCTTCTCCCTTGGCATCGTTGCGCTGCATTTTGAGCGAGGGCTCGCCGCGTAGGTCTGATGCAGGTACAATTGCCAAATCATAACCCGGCAACGCGTTCTTCTCCGCCAGCTTAATCAACTCGAACTTAAAGCGCCGGTATTCTCCCTCTGCGCCGCTCTTGTCGTACAGGGTCGGCATGGAAATCGAGAAACCTCCTTCTCCGGCGCCGCCCGCATGTTTGCGCGCAACCTTGTAGAGCCAGCGTTCTCGCCCGCCGCTGATGTCAAAGTAAGCGCGGTCGATAGCGAGCACCCCTCCCTTCATCAGCACGCCCTCGTAAAACCAGTTGGACAGTTCAAGCGTCATACCCTTGGAGCGCTCGGTCTTTTCATCGACCAATTGGGTCCAGCCATCCAGCCAGCTGAATGTCGCCTCGCGGCGGTTCTCGGCACGAATGTTGGTCTTGATCGTTGTGGCTACCAACCTGTCGAGCGCCTGGCCCAGCAACTCGTAAGCTCTACCCGTGGTCGGGCGTCCGATCGAACGCAGCAGATCATAAGGCATGATGTGCAGCTTGCGGGGAATGTCATTCGATCCACGCCGTGCCATATCGGCCAACACGCTGGCACAATAGATCAGCACGTCGGCATCCCAGATCGTGGCCATACCGTAATCCGGGTTGCCCGACACATGGACCCACAGCTTACCGTCGGGGCTGGAATAGTCGATCGGCTTCACCCTCTTGGACTTCGCCAGGCTGAAAAAGGGTCGCTCCATCATCTCGCGCTGATCACGAAAATTGAGGTCGGCAATGTAAGGCAGGAACAGGTCGAACTGTTCGTTGACGAACGTCTTTCGGGCGCGGGTCATGAAAAGTTTCCTCGAGGAAACTTTTTGCGCCACGGAGAGAAAGGCAGGGCAGGGAAGGGCACTATTTCACAGAGACCCCGTTTTGTCGCAGCGCATCAAGCACCTCGCGAACTGCATCGGCAATCTGATCGTCGCTAGCGCCACTTGCCATTGGCAGGTGCAGCGTGACTCCCTGACGGTTCACGCCTTTGACCGAGAGGATAGGCCGCCCATGGTCGCCACCAACCTCCATGCGGAAATCGGTAGCTGGGGGCAGGAGGGTCGCCTTCGCTGCCATCAGTCGGGCGAGCACTGCCGACCCCGGTAGGGGAGGGGATGCGGCCGCAGCTACAATCACCTTGGCCTCTTTGATTATAGCTATGGCCCGATCCTTGTCGTCCATTGCCGTAGCCAGCTTGTAAGCGGGGTTGAGGGTTAGTTCGTGCCAGTTGCTGAACGCATCCAGCACGGCATCCGGAAGAGCGGCCGCCTTGAGCATCTTTGAGAGCCAGCCCTTGGAGAGTTTGAGGCGTTCGGCCATGCGCACCGCTTTGCCACCGTAATGGCGATCGACCGCATCAGCATAGTTCCGCGCGCGTTCGATGTCCGAAATGTCCTTGCGTGCGCGATTTTCGACGTCTGCTAAACGAAAAGCGGACTCGTCATCCAAGTCGGCGACCTGCGCCAAGAGTCGCATTTCTGGATAGGAGTGATCGCGCAGCCAAGAAATCGCGAAGTGCCGACGCGTGCCAGCGATCAACTCGTAATCATAAGCCGGATCGCCCTGTAAATGGCGGACCACCGCAGGGACCTTCTGCCCGCCCTCGGCTACGATCGAGTCGATCAGATCAAGGCAATTGCTCTCGGATAGTTGCGCCTGCAGTCGGGCATTTCCTGCCCATACACGGACGCGTGCCGGATCGAGCAGCAATTGCGTGACCTGCCGCACTTCGCCGCTTGCAACACGGGCGAGGGCGCTTTCGCGACTTAGCAAAGATAAGCCCGCTCTGGCCGAAGAGCGATCGTGTGAGACTTCAGGTGCCGACGTAGGAGAGGGCGTTACAGCGGGCACTGCGGCCCCTACTTGGGGCTCCTCGTCTGCCAACAATCCGGCGAGATAGTCGCTTTGTTTTCTGGCCATCAGGCGCCACCTCCCGTTCCTGAAGTGTCGAAAAGAATGAAGTGCGTGCGATGTTGCAGGAAAGTGTGATTATGCCGCATTAACCACCTCCCTCTCGCTTGCGGGGGCGGCTATGCCCCATCCACGTCGCACGAGCGCCTCGATCTGTCCGAGCGCCTCATCGAGATTGTTGCGACAGCGCTTGTGTGTTTTGGGCGTGCCGATTGGCTTTTCCAGTTCGTACACGGTCATCATTCGCAGAGAAGCATGGCTGATTTCGGCGCTCTCCAGGATGGAAACTGGCAGCAATGCCGGGCCAAACGTCTGCCCCATGATTTGCTGGACCATTGATTGGCTGGGATCGTTGGAATCAAACTTGGAGCAAAGCAGCCGCACGAAATCATAGTCCACGACTATCCCTGCCTGCGCTAGCTGGCCGGTCACCTGATCCATCATCGACAGGAATTGGACGGTCGAGCAGAAATCGGGCGTTGTCGCTGCTAGCGGCACAATCAGCGCATTAGCGGCCTGCATAACAGCCAGTGAAATCGTTCCGAGAGCAGGGGGTGGATCTAGGATCACCACATCGTAATTGCGCGCGAGATCATTCAGCCCCTGCTTCAGCTTGCGAAAGCGCGAGGCGAGTACCGAACCACCATCCGCGCCCGAGGCCGCCAGCTCGTATTCGACGTCAAAGAGCTCGAGATTTGACGGGATCAGATCAACATTGGGCCAAGGCGTCTTCTGTACGGCATATAGCAGGTCCGTCTGCGTTGGATCGATTGAGAGGTAGGGATAGAGTGTCTGCTCGCGCGTGATGTTGAAATGCGGGTTAAACCCGAACAGAGTCGTAGTCGTCGCTTGGCTGTCGCAATCGACTACCAGCACCCGATAGCCCTGCACCGCAAAATAATGAGCGAGGTGAGTGGTGACGGTGGACTTGCCTACGCCGCCCTTGAAATTCTGCACCGCGATTATCGCTGGATTATCAAGTGGCGAGCGGGCGGGGGAGGCGCCTAGCACGGCGCGCATGTTGAGCAGATCCTCGATGCTATAGCCAGGCCGACGACCGTTCTCTGTCGCTGGGGGAGGTGGTAGCCGTCCGTCATCCTCGGCCATGCGAATGCGGTTTGTTGAACAGCCAAGAAGACTGGCCGTCTCGGCTATGCCAAAGCGAATGGTGAGACCTTTACGCGACTCTGGCAAGAACGCCTGACGTCGCAGACGCTCGATCATCCGCTCGCCAGCCTGAGCCATTTCGGCGATGCGCTCGACTTCTGAATGCATTTCAGCCCTGACGTGGGTGATTGAACATTCTTTCGCTAATAGAACCTATAAAGCATTCAGTCTAGACCGCATTGGCCAAACATCGTTATAATTATGGATCGTTGACGTCTAGCGGTCTTGTTCGGTCAGCAGCTTGCGCGCGCCCTGCGGTGTCACATCGAGAAGCTGTGTAACGGCTCTGGGCGTCAGACCGGGATACGCCAGTTGTAGCCGCGCGAGCAGGGGAGCCTTGCTGCGTTTCGTTGCCTGCCGCTCATCTATCCGGCGCGCTGCGCGCTCGATCTTGTCGAGGTCGCGTAATCCGGCATCGACGGCTTTGCGCAAGGTGCCCATCAGCACCGGCACCAGCGCGTCGGGGGAGGGTGGCAGGAACTTCGGTAACAGAATCAGCGAAGGGATCACCCGCAGGGTCATGCCGGATCGGTGGAGCAGCCGCGGCATGATCGTCGCGATCAGCCAGTTGCGGTCACGCGCGCGGGGAGGGAGGGCCATCTCCCGGCCGTCCACGCTGACGATCCGGGCCTCGCCATCAGCATGGTCCCTGGTCAGCGACGCGAGCTCGAACACGCGGGCCGCGATGCTGGGCAGATCAGATCGGGGGAAGGGGGCATCTGCCGCTTCGCGGAGCTGTTTCCAGAGCGGCCCAAAATAGGCGAGATCGCTACGCCCGTAGGTTTCAGCCTCCGTGCGGTCGTCGAGCACGCTGCGCAGCCTGCCCAGCGAGGCGCGGGCGATCGGATCGCGCGTATCCTCGTCGCGGCTCAGCGCAATATGGAACACCGCCGCGACCGAGATCGGGTCGTTCAGACCCTCCGAGGCGCGGGGTGGGGGGCTGCGCCCGGCGATCCACTTCTGCAGATCCTCGATCCGGATCGGCACGCCCGCCAATCCGGCGAGCTGGGCGGCGCCATCGAGGCGCGATCGTGCCAGGTAAATGTCTGCGGCTGCGCTATTTTGCAGCCGCCCATCGAGGCGGCCGAGGCGCAGCATGGTCTCGGCGAGAAGAGGGGATTCAGCATGATCCATGGCATTTTTCATGGCAGAAAAGGAAACCAAACTCCAGTGTTGGTTTCGCCCTCTGGTGCTTCTCAAATATGGACATACGATAATTGCACTTATCACATGTC
>JBDUBN010000214.1:0-5209 GCA_040004085.1 Novosphingobium sp. | reverse complement strand
TGGCGTTCGGCACTTATGAGGTCAGTCGCATGATCGCCCGGCAAAGCGAGCTGCAAAACGCAGCGAACGAGGCTGCGACGATCATTCAGGCGGCAGTTCCCGATAGCACTGCCAAAATTACCACGATCAAATCGCTGGTGCAGGCGTCGACTGGGCTGGACACCAATCACGTCGCGCTCGACACCGTCTATCGCTGCGGTTCAAGCACCGATTATTCGACCACCAACAACGGTTGCGGCAGCGGCCAGAAGATTTCGACTTATCTGCAACTGGTGTTGACCGACACCTACACGCCATCGTGGGCGCAGGCAGGTATCGGCTCATCAGTCAGTTACCGGGTCACCCGGCAGATGCAGGTTTCGTGATGCGGCGGCGTTTATTCCACAGTCGGGGCATATTCCGGGACCGGAGCCTATTCCGAGAAAGGTCTGGCGTCACCTCGATAGAGTTCGCTCTGATTGCACCGATCGTCATCAGCCTGATGATGGGCGTGGTGGAATTTGGCATTAGCATGTGGTCTTACAATGCCATGCGGTCAGTCGCGGTCGATGTGTCGCGCTACGCCACTATCAACTATACGTCAGGCAACAAGCTGACTAATGACCAGCTAACTGCTTATACCAGAGCGCGGGCGATAGACTCGCCTTATTCACTGGTCAGTTCCCAGTTGAATGTTTCCATCACCGACGCCACCGCGCAACAGATTTCCGGCGCACGGCAGATGAACCTGAGCCTGTTTTACCAAGTGCCGTCGATGCTGCAAATGGTCGGCCTACCCGATCTGCGCCTGTCTTATACCCGGCCGATTTACGTCACCACGAGCTGATTAGTTGGCACGGTAGAACGCTCACGTCATCCCGGCGCAGGCCGGGACCCAGTTCCAAACAAAACTACCTTTGTCTGCGCGGGCTGGATCCCGGCCTGCGCCGGGATGACGATCAGGTTAGCGCTACGAACTTCAGATTCAGGGTGCCAGCGGTGCGTTTTTATAGCGCTTCAGAATATAGTGACTGAATTAACCAAATCTATTGCCTCTCCCGTTACGTGCACTGTTGTAGTCACCTGGTCTGAACGCATGACCAAGTAGATCTACTAGGCGCAGTTTAGGGGAATCCGGCGCATGCGCCATGGGCACAGGAGCTGGTCAATTGGCCCCGTCGCAGGATTCCTGTTGCGGCTGGCGCATGACCGTTCCGGCAACACACTGATGATCGTCGCCGCGTGCCTGCTGCCCATTCTGGCAATGGTCGGCAGCGGCATCGACATGAGCCGCGCTTACCTTTCGCAAACCCGCCTGCAACAGGCCTGCGACGCCGGGGTGCTGGCCGCGCGCAAGCGGCTGGGCTCAGCCGTTGCCGTCAGCGGCGCGGTTCCCAGCGCCGTCCAGACATTTGGCGACAAGTTCTTCGATATCAATTTCCGCGCCGGTGCCTATGGCACTCAGAACCGCGACTTCCAGATGACGGTGGAAAGCGACTACGCGATCAGCGGCCTTGCCAGCGTGACCGTGCCGACCACGCTGATGAAGGTTTTCGGGTTCGCCAATCTGGCGGTCAACGTCAAATGCGAGGCGAAGCTGAACTTTTCCAATACCGACGTGATGATGGTGCTGGATACCACCGGTTCGATGAACGACACCAACCCCGGCGATACGCTGCCCAAGATTCAGGTGCTGCGCAACACGGTGCGGTCATTCTATGCTCAGCTTGAGGCGAGCAAGACCCCCGGCACCCGCATCCGTTATAGCTTTGTCCCCTATTCCAGCAACGTCAACGTCGGCGGCTTGCTCAAGTCCAACTGGCTGGTCGACAACTGGTCCTATAGCGGGCGCGTGGCCAAGGACACCGGCAACACAACTACGGTCGGAAATTATCAGACGAGCTCTGCCTATATCAGTGGCAGCGCAGTTTCGGGCACCAGCTACACTGCCACTGCCTGCCCCAACAATACGCTGACTTATCAAACCCTGACGTACTCCGTGTCGTCTGACGGCACCGAGACCTGGACGATCCGGGTCAACGGCACCTATTACAACTGCTCCGTAACGGCGGAGGGCGCGGTCACGGTCAGTTCGGCCGTCTACACCAATTACGTCTACTCCTATTCGCAGCGCTATGTCGGCACGCATCAGGTTGCCGACTGGACGTGGCACTACCAGCCGGTGTCGATCAATGTCAGCGGTTTCAAAGCCAGCAACGGCGATAATCCCCCGATCGGCGGCTATGTCACGGTCAACATGGGCGGCTATCCGGAATCGCCCGATCCGATGTACGCCTGGTACAACGGCTGCATCGAGGAGCGTTCGACTTACCAGATCACCGATTACAACAACGTCGATCTGACGCAGGCGCTGGATCTGGACATTGATCTGGTGCCCACCACCGGCGTTCCGGCGACCCAATGGCGACCGATGCTGAAGGACATTTCGTGGCTGCGGATGATCGACAACACCGGCGCCAATCCCTTGAACTGGAGCGTCAGCCCCGGCGATTCCGACGGCTGGATCGCGCATGCGGGCAGCCTTGGCCGCGCGGCCTGCCCCAGCGCCGCGCGCAAAATGGCGGAAATGACCGCGAGCGACGTATCGACTTACGTCAATTCACTGGTCGCCAGCGGCAGCACCTATCACGACATCGGCATGATCTGGGGCGGACGGCTGCTATCCCCCACCGGTCTGTTTGCCGCCGAAAACGCCGACGTGGGGTCACAGTCAACCAGCCGCAACCTGATCTTCCTGACCGACGGGCTGACGATGCCCAACACGCTGACTTACGGCGCCTATGGCATCGAACCGCTCGATCAGCGGCGCTGGTCCACCAGTTCAACCGACACCCTGACGCAGACCGTGGAAAGCCGCTTCACCGTGGCCTGCAACGAGGTGAAAAAGCGCAACATCACGGTGTGGGTGATCGGCTTTGGCCAGACGCTCAACCCGGTGCTGACCAATTGCGCTGGCCCCGGCCATTCGTTTGAGGCCAGCAATGCGGCGGCGCTATCCGATGTGTTCAGCTCGATTGCCGCCGCGATGGGCGACCTCAGGGTGTCGAAGTGAGGCTGCGTTCTTTCAGGACGCTGACCGGTGACTGCGCCGGGGTGACGACGGTGGAGTTTGCGCTGATCGCGCCGGCCCTGCTGATGTCGCTGGCCGCGCTGTATGACGTGGGCAACATGCTCTACGTCAAATCACTGCTCGAAGGATCGATGCAGCGGGCCGCGCGCGATTCAACTCTTGAGGGCGCAAGCGCCACAACCAGCACGCTTGATCAGGCTATCACCACCTCCGTCCGGAACGCCGCACCGGGGGCCACGCTGACGTTCACCCGCAAGTCCTATTCCAGCTTCACAAATGTGCAGCGCCCGGAAGACTTTACCGACGTCAACAGCAATGGCACTTGCGACAGCGGCGAACCCTATGAGGACGCCAACGCCAACAGCACATGGGACGCGGACCGCGGCAAGACCGGCCAAGGCAGCGCGCGCGATGCCGTGCTCTACACCGCCCGGATGACCTATGACCTGCCCTTCCCTGCCCCCAGACTGCTAGGCTATGGCGACACGATGACGCTGACGGCACAAACGGTGCTGCGTAACCAGCCTTACAGCGGACAGGCGGCGACAATCGTGACGAGGAACTGCTGATGGCTGGCCCCAAGCGCTCGTTCTGGCAGAACACCACCTCCAGCTTGCGCCGCCTGCGCCGCGCTCGCTCCGGCGTGGCGGCTGTGGAATTCGCGATGGTCATGCCGGTCGTGCTGGGCATGGGTATGTTCGGCACCGAAACCGCGTGGCTGGTGCTGGCGACGATGCAGGTCGGCGAGGTTGCGGTGCAAGTGGCCGACAATGCCTCGCGCATTGGCGACACCTCAACCCTGCAAAACCGCCGGATCTATGAAGCGGACATCAATGACGTGCTGCTGGGGGCCGACCTCAACGGCGGGTCGATGCTCCACTTGCTGCAACATGGCCGGGTGATCATCAGCAGCGTCGAAGTCGTTAGCGGCACCACCAGCACGCAGTACATCCACTGGCAGCGCTGCAAGGGCGTGAAAAGCTATGTGTCCGGCTATGGCCTGGCGGGCGCGACCGGGCTGGCCGGCATCGGTCCGGCGGGCCATCAGGTAAGCGCCATGCCGGGCGAAGCGGTGATCTTTGTCGAGGTCGCCTATGACTATCAGCCGCTGATCTCCGCCAGCTTCATCCCCGACCGCACGATCAAGACCATCGCCAGCTTCAACGTCCGCGACAGCCGCGACCTGACCCAGATCTACCAGCGCAATCTAACCAGCCCTGACTCGGTGGCCAGTTGTTCGGTGTTTTCAGCGAGTTAGCTGCGCGCGTCCTCCAGCATGAACGACTGGTCGCCGTTGAAGGGCAGTTGATTTAGGTAACGGGCTCCAAGATTGGGGGGAGCAGTCGTTCCTCGGCTCAAAACATCTGCCTATCCGCGTAAGGCCTCAGGCTAACCAGTCCGGTGATAAAATGAACGAGCGGCATCAACTTCTTTGGCTGGTTGCAGCTAATGCTTACGGATGCAAAGCTGTAGGTGGTTCGTGTGGCACGCTCCATATCAAGCGTCTCGCAATGCATGAAGATTTCATCCCCGTCCCACGAGCCGATCCGATGCTCCCAAGTGCCGGATGACGATCCAAGTAGATCAATGGTGGTCAGCTCTTCGGTAGAAAGCCGATGGTTCCTTTGCTCCATCAGAGACCTGTGACCGTCGCGCTCTCGACGGAATGTCTGCAACCGGATAGTTGCCTTTCCATTCGCACGTTCAGTAAGGTCAATGACCTTGGTATAAGCGAGATGCCCCTCGGTGAAGGTAAAGCGGATCACTTGAATAACACCGCGAGGAAGACTGCCTCGCCAAAGCGCCTTTTCTCCCGCCTCTCGCAAGATACAGTCGGAAAACGCATCGACGCCCTCTGGATAGGTGCCGCACCGATTGCCGGTTTTTGCGCCGACCGGCGCTGCAATCAAGAGGATCGCGAAGGCGAATATCTGGCGTTTAAGCATGCATACTCCCGGCGAACGGTCGCATGATGCCACCGCAGCAGAATGGCAACAATGTTGGCGTCCCGCGAAAGGCAGCTTTCCAACGCAACGCTGCGACACCGCACGTCGAACAGCGCAACCGCGCTACCCACATCCCCTACCGATAACAAACCTTCTTCACCGCCGCGACGATCCGGCTGGCGTCGATCAGCGC
>JBDUBN010000213.1:0-5210 GCA_040004085.1 Novosphingobium sp. | reverse complement strand
AACACACGCAGGTCGCACAAGCCGCATAGCTGCGGCCTTCAGGCCACGCTTACGCGCGAACATCGTCATCGGCGTCGCTTGTATCGAAGGCAGCCACGATCTCGGCCGACATGGTCGACGTGAACGCGTTGCGACGGTCGGGCCGGTTAAGCGTGACCGTGACGATTCCCTCGGCGACTTCATAGCGGATGGTTTCGAACACGGAATGCTCCGCTTTCGGGGTGAACATCGCATAAGACGCGGCATGTGGGCGGACATGTAGCGACGGTAATAAGGGCGGTGCGCCTCCGTGCCGCCTTCATGATCAGATCGACCGGCTTACGACTTCCTTCATGATTTCGTTCGTGCCGCCAAAGATCCGGGTTACACGCGCGTCGCGCCAGATTCGAGCGATCGGATACTCGTTCATATAGCCGGCGCCGCCATGAAGCTGAAGCGCCTGATCGGCAACGCGGCCGAGCATGTCGCTGTGCCACTGCTTGGCTGCGGACGCCTCCGAAGTGGTGAGCTCCCCTTTAAGATGGCGGGCGATTGCCCAGTCGAGATGAGCCCAGCCGACCTGAAGCTGGCTCTTGATGTCGGCGAGCGTGAATCTGGTGTTCTGAAACTGGAACACCGGCTGGCCGAAGGCCATGCGCTCCTTCGTGAACTTGACCGCTTCGTCGAAGGCGCGCTGGGCCAGGGCCTGGGAAGAGACAGCGATCGAGAGCCGCTCCTGGGGCAGTTGGCTCATGAGGTATAAGAAGCCCTTGCCCTCTTCACCGAGGCAGTTGGTAATGGGAACACGCGCATCGTCGAAGAAGAGCTCGGAGGTATCCGACGAATGCTGGCCAACCTTATCGAGGTTGCGGCCACGGCGAAAACCCTCCCGGTCCGCCTCCACGAGAATCAGCGATATGCCCTTGGCCCCCAATGCCGGATCGGTCTTGGCGACGACGATGATGAGATCGGCGTTCTGCCCGTTGGTGATATAGGTTTTGGACCCATTGATTACATATTCATTGCCATCGCGCCGGGCTGTGGTGCGCACGGCCTGAAGATCCGAGCCCGTCCCCGGTTCGGTCATGGCAATGGCGGTGATGCACTCGCCCGACACCATTTTGGGCAGCCAGTGATGCTTCTGCTCGTGCGAGCCATACACCTCGATATATTCGGCAACGATGTCGTTCTGAATCGCAAGGCCTGCCGAGGAGCCGGCATAGGCCAGTTCCTCGTCGATCACGGCATTATAGCCAAAGTCGAGACCCAGGCCCCCATATTCAGGGCTGACCGTGGGGCAAAGCATTCCTGCCTCACCACAGGCGAGCCAAAATTCACGACCGACAATCCCCTCTTCCTCATGGCGGTCGAGATGAGGAAGGAGGTCCTTGTCGAACACCTTGCGCACAGTGTCGCGGAACATCTCATGGTCGGAATTATAGGCTGTGCGGCTAGCAGTATCGAGCATCGGTAAATTCCTGAGGGAACGAAAGGGTAGAAGAAAAGGCTACCTCAACGGCCCTTATAAACGGGCGGACGCTTCTCCACAAAGGCATTCATTGCCTCGCGATGATCATCCGTGGCGGTGAGCATTACCTGCTGCCGGTCCTCGAGGGCGAAGGCGGCTTCCATCGACTGCGCGTCGATGTTCATGTTGAGCACCTGCTTGGTGAGCGCAAGGCCGTAGGGGGCGTTGGCGATCATTTCTTGTGCCATGGCAAGCCCGCTCTCCAGTAGCGTGTTCGCATCGACAACGTCGTTGACGAGGCCGAGCGCCAGCGCGCGATCGGCATGGATAAAGCGGCCGGTGAGCAGCAATTCGCTGGCCAGCCCTGCACCCACGAGGCGCGGCAGGAAGTAGGAGGAACCTATGTCCGCGCCGCCCAAGCCAATCTTGATATAGGCGGCATTCATCCGCAGATCCGGCGTGCCGATACGGACGTCGGAGGCAAGCATCAGCGACCAGCCCCCGCCACAGGCCGAGCCATGGCCAAGGGCGATGAAGGGCTGAGGAACGGTGCGCATTGCCTTGAGCACGTCGCCAAGCGCTGCCTGCCCCGCCCAGCTCTTTTGAAAGGAGGTAAGGCCTTCCCTCTCCTGCCGGAACTCCTTGATGTCGAGCCCGGCACAGAAGGCACGACCCGCCCCGCGCAGCACGACCACTCGTACATCAAGAGCGCGACGCTTGAGCCCGAAGACATAGTCGCTCAGTTCGGCGATCAGCTCGCGAGAGAGGGCGTTCAGGGCCTCGGGCCGATTGAGCGTGACGATCTCAACCGGCCCCTGCGTTTCCACCGTGATGGTGCGATAGGTCATACCTGCACGTATCCAGCCTTATTTCTTCGCCAGTTCCCAGTGTCTGGCCATCATTTTCGCGGCTTCCTGAGCGAGGTCTTCGGGCACCTGGGGATACATGGCGAGTCCCGACCCGGTCGGGAGGGCGATGGTTGCGGTTGCGCGCACCGTCTCGTCGCCACGCTGATTGATGAACTGGACCTTCACGTCGACGAGGTTCTGGCCATTTTCCACGCGCTTGCCAGTCACTTCGCCGGTGACCGTCTGGGTATCGCCCATATAGTTGAACTTGCGGATCTCGTCATGCATCTTGACGATGATGCCGCTGTCGCCGGCCCAGTCGTTGAGAAAGTGCCACAGATAGCTTTCGCGCATCACGCCATAGTCATAGGCCATCGGGTTGCCGATCGCCTGCGCCCACAGCGGGTCCCAGTGCAGCCGCTGCGCCACGTCGGGCACACCATATTCATTCTTGACGTAGAAGGCGGGAATGCGTTTGCGGTTCTTGTGGGCCATGCGGCCCACGGTCGGCGCATAGGGCACAAAGCCATAGCCGCCGGCATGATAGACGATGACGTCGGTCACGGTCAGCGGACCCTTGGCCATCTTGCCCAGCGTATCGCCCACATTCACGCTCTCGAACAGCCGCGGATCGGCACCCTGAACATGTTCGGCCGCATAGATCGCGTCGATCGCCTCGATATCCTCGTCCGAATAGCGGGCCGGCTCCAGTGCGCTGTACTTGCCCTTCTTCGCCGCCGTCTTGCGCTCCGTCAGAACGGTCAGGATGCGGTAGACAGCCACCACTTCACCGCGCTGGTTGACCTTGACGTCCTTGCGCACGTTGATGACGGAGCGACCGGAAAATTCCGACTGCTTCACTTCACAGCTTTCATCGCCATTATAGCTGTAGATGGTGTCGCCGGGGAACACGGGGCGATACCAGTCCCAGGTCGAGCCCGACACGAAAACGTGGACGCCGCGGAACAGCGACTTTCTGAGCGCCCTGATCTCGTCGGGGACGGGATCGCCCTTCATCGGCGAATTGATCTGGCCGACCATCGTTCCCGGCGCGATCACGCTGCCCCAGCGCGCGCCGCGCGCATAGTCGGGATCGTGGAACAGCGGATTATCGTCCCCAGCCCCAGCCGCGAAGTTGCGGATGTTGTCGACGGTGGCGGTCTGAATATATTCCCGCATCTTGCTCGGCTCCATGAAGCCAAGAAGCTTCCTTTGCCGCTCAATATCGTTGTCGGTTATCGAATAATCGACAGCTTTCTGCCATTCCTCGGACTGTTTGATGTCCGTTGTGCTCGCCATGTTTTTCTGCACCTTGCTAAAGTCAAAATTGTGGAACGACCTCAGCCATCCCGATCAAATCACGTTCCGCCTAGACCGTGCGGATTTGTCTGCACGAGGTCTGGTGTCTTCCCAACCATGCCCGCACTCGTTCCCCGGCTCAAGCCCAAAAACGGATAGACGGTTTATTATCGTCTATCTATTCCTTTATCGCCTCAATTTATCCGCTTGACGCGGTGTAGATTATCATATTAGGACGGGGGCATCCGGATGGCGCCGTCGATGCGCAGATTCTGACCATTGAAATAGCTGTTGCGTACCAACTCCAACACCAGCGATGCGAATTCCTCAGGCTTGCCCATCCTCTTGGGAAAGGGGACAGATGCGCTCAGATTTTCGAACATTGCCGGCGCCCGATCCTTCATCGCCAACATCGGCGGTGTCGCGAAGATGCCGGGCATGATCGAGTTGACGCGAATGCCAAGATCCATGAGATCGCGCGCCATCGGCAGGGCCAGCCCGTTGACCCCCGCCTTGAGCGAGCCGTAGCATACCTGGCCGATTTGAGCGTCCTGCGCGGCGGCCGAAGCGGTAAGTATGATGGAGCCCCGCTCGCCATCCTCATTCATCGGCTCCGCCGCGGCCATCCCCAGCGCGGAAATCGAGGCGAGGCGATAGCTGGCCACCAGAATGCCCTGAGCGCTAAAGAGATAATCTTCGGTCGAAAGCCGTTTGAAGCCGCCGGTAGCCTTGTCCCGCGAAACCGTCTTTCCAGCCCGATGAACCTGCGCGCAATGGACCAGTGCGCGCTCCTGCCCGTGGGCGGCACGGGCCTTGTCGAAGCCGGACAGGACTGAATCCTCGGATGTCACATCGACCTTGCAAAAGATGCCGCCGACGGCGCGCGCTACTGACTCGCCGGCTTCCTCGTTCAGGTCAAACACGGCGACCTTCGCCCCAGCCTGCGCAAGAGCCTCTGCCGATGCCCGTCCCAAACCCGACGCGCCGCCAGTCACGATCGCCGCTACTTCTTTATCTATGCGCAATGTCCTGCCTCCATAACTGGCGATATCCTTACTCGCGCGCTCTTGACCTAGGTAGACGATAGAAGCAAGTGCTTTGGATTTCCCGGATCGCGGGAGGGCGAAGGCATTGATCGCCAACTCCGCCGTTGCATCGTCGAGGCTTGGTCCTGTCAGACGGCTCCGGTTTGGGTGTCAGTCTTTCGTGCGCGAGTGAAGTCGCGCCTCATCCCGGAGTTGTTTCTTGAGCACCTTGCCCGCTCCCGAAAGCGGCAGGCTTTCGACGAAGGCGAAGCTGCGCGGCACCTTGAAGCCAGCGATTGTCTTCCGGCAATGGTCGGCCAGGTCCGCTGGGGATGGACTGGCCCCGGTCCTTGCCACTATCACCGCATGCACCCGCTCGCCCCATATCTCATCGGGCAGAGCGATGACGGCCGCCTGAGCCACATCCCCATGGCTGGATAAGGCGGTTTCCACCTCGGCCGAATAGACATTTTCGCCCCCGGTTATGATCATGTCATTCAACCTGTTGACCACCGTCACATAGCCGTCGGCATCCATCCGTCCCATGTCGCCCGTGTGCCTCCAGCCGCCGCGCAACGCCTCGGCGGTGGC
>JBDUBN010000625.1:0-1573 GCA_040004085.1 Novosphingobium sp. | reverse complement strand
ACGGGATGGAAGAAGAAGGCCTGTGGGAAAAGCGCCTGTCGGGCAAGGACAAGGAACGCGCGCCAAAGCTGTGGCAGGACAAGTCCGACAATCGCTGGCACATGACCGTCGACGGTATGGACTACGACGTGCCGGGCATCGAATCGCATATCGGTGAAGGCCGTCCGGGGTTCTGGGACCCCAAGGAACGCATGAAGGACATGGACGCCGAGGGCATCGACACCTCGCTGTTCTTCCATTCACGCGCGATGTCGCTGGTGCGGATGGAAGACAAGGCGTTCTTCACGCGCTGCATGGATGCCTACAACGAGTGGCTGGGCGAACTGTGCGCGGCCAACCCGCAGCGGCTGGTCGGCGTCGGCATCCTGCCGACGATCTTCAAGCCAGAAGACACCGCCGCCTACATGGAGAAGTTCAAGGGCTGGGGGATCAAGGCGCTGGAAATCCCTTCTGCGCCGAAGAACGTGCCTTACAATTCTTCGGTCATGGAGCCGATGTGGGAAGCCATTGCCGCCAGCGGCATCCCGGTGATGTTCCACGTCGGGGCCTACCTTGAATTCCGGGGCAAAGGCGCGATTGGCGCGAACCTGACCAAGAACCTCGGGCCTTATCGCCCGCTGTGGTCGCTGCTGGCGTTCTCGGGCATTCTGGAACGGCATCCCAATCTGAAGGTGGTGTTCTGCGAAGGCGGGTTCGGCTGGGTGCCGTGGACCATTCAGGACGCGGATCGCATTTATCAGGTCTATGAGACCGAGATGCGGCCCAAGCTCAAGGAGCTGCCGAGCTATTACTTCCGCCGCCAGTGCTATTCGGCGTTCATGTCGGACGACGTGGGCCTCAAGCTGGCGCGCGACTATAATCTGACCGACAACATGCTGTGGTCATGCGATTATCCGCATGGCGAAAGCGTGTTTGGCGAGTCGCGCAACGAGATCAAGAATATCTTCGACGTACTCGGCCCGGAAAAGGCCAAGGATGTGGTCGGTCGCACAGCTGCCAAGCTCTGGAATCTCTGAAGTCGCATTCGCGAAGATATTGTAACACCGGTCCGGTTCGTCCGGGCCGACGACGAGGGCCGCCTGCCGCGCGATCAATCATCCTGGCCGGATCGCTGATTCAGCCTTCGACCAGCTGGCCGAGCAGGCGCACGGCAGGGTTGGCGGCGCCGGCCATTCCGGCCGGCATCAGCCCATCGCGCACGGCCAGCATGATGGCCCGTTCGCTGATCATGGCAAAGCGATATGCCGCGAAGGCGAGGTGCCATTCCATCGCCCGCGCCTTGCGGCCACTGGCGGCCTCCCACAGGGCGATTGTGGCAGCCGCATCGGGCAGGCCATCGAGCCGGGGCAGGCCGACCATGTCGCTGATCATCCGATCATAGACCAGCCACCAGCCGAGATCGGTCTCCGCCGTGCCGAGTGAGGCGGTTTCCCAGTCGAGCAAGGCGGTGACGCGGCCTTCCGCGAACAGCACGTTGCAGGGCCGCGCATCGCCCCAGGCGAAGCCGGTTCCGGCGGCGGGCGGGCGGTGATCGTCGAGCCAGCGCCGGGCGCGGTCATAGTGGGGCAGCGGC
>JBDUBN010000011.1:0-17665 GCA_040004085.1 Novosphingobium sp. | reverse complement strand
ATCGATGCCTGATAGGCGGTTTTGCCCATGCGCATGTGCCGCACGATGTTCTCGATCTCGACGATGGCATCATCGACCAGAACGCCTGCAACCAGACCCAGCGCCATCAGCGACATCTGGTTCAGGGTAAAGCCCAGCCACTTCATCACCATGAACGTGGGGATCGCGGATAGCGGAATCGCCAAGGCCGACACGATTGTCGCGCGCCAATCGCGCAGAAAGAAGAACACCACGATCACCGCCAGCACCGCGCCTTCGACCATCGCCGACATCGAGCTTTCGTATTGAACCTTGGTATAATCGACGCTGTTGTAGACGGGGGTGAAACGGACGCGATGGGCCTGTTCCTTCTCCATCTTGGCGAGTTCGGCAAGGGTTTCGTCATAGACGCTGACATCGGATTCGCCGCGTGCGCGGGCGATGCTGAAGGTTACCGCCGTCTTGCCGTTGATCTTGGAGATTGATGTGGCTTCGCTATTGGCGTCGCTGACCGTAGCGATATCGGCAAGCTTGATCGTGCGGCCACCGGGCAGCGAAATTTCCGCTTGCGACAAGGCATAGGCATCCTTGGCATTGCCGAGAACCCGCACCGACTGGCGCGACCCGGCAACTTCGGCGCGCCCGCCAGCAGCGTTAAGGTTCACCTGCCGCAGCGTCGCGTTGACCTGTGCGGCGGTGACGCCAAGCGATTGCATCCGCATGGGGTCGAGCGTCACGGCGATTTCGCGGTCAACCCCGCCGCTGCGTTGAACAGCCGCCATGCCGGGGATCGACAGCAGCCGCTTGGCCACGGTATCGTCGACGTACCAGGAAAGCTGCTCGATCGTCATGTCATCGGCGGCAATCGCGATGTAGGCGATGGGCTGCGCCGAGGTTTGCAGCTTGATCACTTGCGGTTCAAGGATACCATCGGGCAGATCGCCACGTGCCTGATCGATGGCGTTTTTGACTTCATTGACCGCCGAGTTGATGTCGACGCCGATCTTGAACATTACGTAAGTCTGGCTGTTGCCTTCCGACGCGGTGGACTGGATCGTATCGACCCCGGCAATCGTCCGCAGGCTGGCTTCGACCCGCTGGGTGATCTGCTTTTCAACCTCGCTCGGCGCCGCGCCCGGCTGGGTAATATTGACCATAACCATCGGGAATTCGATGTCGGGCGTGTTCTGCACCTTCATGCTGGAAAACGAGACGAGACCGCCCAGTGTCAGCATCAGGAACAGCACGATGGGCACGATCGGGTTGCGGATCGACCAGGCTGAGATGTTACGGAAGTTCATCGCGCCGCGCTCAAGGTCGCGCTGCTTCAGGCTTCAACGCTACTGGATTTACCGCGTCACCCGGGCTCAGGAAGCCGCCAGCGCGCAGCACTATGCGTTCGTTGCCCGAAAGCCCTGATACTATGGCGATGCCGCTTTCGTTGACCGGGCCAATCTTGACATCGCGGCGGCGCGCCTTGTTATCGTTTCCGACCACAAACACGTAAGCGCCGCGATTGTCCGAAAGAATCGCCGATTCGGGCAGTTGCGGCGCAACCATGGTGCCGGAATTGATCACCACGCTGGCAAATCCGCCGGGGCGCAGTTGGGGTGCGTAAGCCAGCGCGACCCGCGCGGTGCCTTGACGGGTCTGCGGATCAATTACTGGCGAAAGCTGCCAGACTTGCCCCTGAAAGCTGCGGTCGGTTCCGACTGGAGTCACTGCGGCGCTGACGCCGATCGTCAACGCCGCGAGGTCAGCTTCACTGAGCTTTGCCAGCAGTTCCAGCTCGCCGCCCTTGGCGATCCGGAACAGCACTCCGCTGCTCGGCCCGACGGTTTGTCCCGGTTCGATCTTGCGTTCGAGCAGCAGGCCGTCTGCCGGGGCGACGATGTTCAGCCGCGCGGCCTGAGCGCGCAATTGGCCCAACTGGGCGCTGGCGACACCGACTTGCGCGTTGGCGGCGTCACGCGTCGCGGTCAGCCGATCGACATCGGCCTTGGATATAAAGCCGCGTGCCACCAGTTTGAGCGCGCGATCGAGGTTGGCCTGCGCCAGCCGGGCATTAGCCTGCGCTACGTTGATCTGCGCGCTTTGGCCGGCCTGTTGCTGGATTTGCACCGACCGATCGATGGTCGCCAAGACCTGTCCCTGACGCACCCAAGCCCCAGCCTCGACCAGGACCTGCGCGACCTGTCCGCCTTCGCCGACCGACCCGACCGGCATCTCGCGCCGCGCGGCCAAAGTTCCGCTGGCGGTGATCGTGCCGCTGATGGTCGTGCGTCCCGGCGTGATAACGGTAACCGTTGGGCCCTGATTGGCGAGATCTGCACCGACAGTGCTTTCAGCTTTGGGATGGAGAACAAACCACAGCGCGATCAGGATCAAAGCCGCCGCGCCAATAATCAGCCAGGTGCGCCGCTTGGACCGGCGATCTTCACCTTCCCTGCCCGCAAGCGCATCTGCTCCGGACAGATCAACCGACGAAGCGTCGCCCGGCGTCGCGGCCTCGGGGGCGGTGGAAACATTCCCGGCCGGATCAATCCTGGTTTCGTAATTCATACGGTTTTTTGTCCTGCTCCGGCCATGTGGCCGCAGCCATGTTCAAATTGGCCGACGTGCTGTATTACAGGCACAAATCACCTGCGGCAACCGCATCGCAGCCAATCGTTTCTGGATCAGCGACATAAACCCGCGATCGCCGCGTGGCAATGATCAGTAGGGCCACGGTCAACACCGGGGCGATGTGTGGCAGATCGCCCAAAATGCAATCGACCGGAACCCATGCGAGTTCCGGCCGATTGTTTGCCTGATAAGCGGCGAGGGGCCGCTGGCCGGGTGATTCAGTATTTCAGCTGGCGCTCGTAAAGATCGCGGTAGTGCTGAATCCGCGTAACACGCAGACCCTGCATGCCCGAACGATCAACCGCGCGCTGCCATGATGCGAACTCTTCAAGCGTCAGGCTGTAACGCTCGCACACTTCCTCAATAGTCAGCAGACCGCCGTTGACGGCTGCCACCACCTCGGCCTTGCGGCGCACGACCCAGCGGGTCGTCGACGGCGGCGGCAACGAATCGATCGTGAGTGGTTCGCCAAGCGGACCAATAACCATCGACGGCCGGATGTTTTGGTTTTCAATCATAATAGTCCTCGATTGCCGACCAGGGGGTTGCCGGCAACAGGTGTTGTTATGCCTGTCAGGCCTTTGACATTGCCTAAACCAGTTGGGTTAACGTCAGGTGATGATTTGCGCTGCCAGTCGAGAACTTGTTCGCCTGCTGTCACAAAATCGCCGCCCGGCGGGGTGGCCTGCGCCGCCACCAGCATCTCGCGGCGCAAAGCGTGCGCGGCGATAAAGCGCGCTTTCAGGCCTATCCAGTCTAGCGCCGGAACCGTGCGATCGGGCGCCATTTCTGGCGTGCGACTCGGCGACGTAGGCGGGCTTTGCAGCCATTTCTGATGATCGAATCCCAAATCCATGAAGACGTCTCTACACCGCACAGTGTCAAGGGGAGGTAAAGGCGGCGTTCATAGGATTTTGACCTTGGTTAACATGCGTGGACGGACTCATGTGGCTTTTGCGAGAGGGTAACCGCGTGTATGGGCCGCGCATGGCAATGCTTTCGCTAGATCTCCCGGACCTGTTCCAGCTTGACCCCGCAGCAGGCCACTCGCTGGCCAACAAGCGGGTGGTGGTTGCCATGTCCGGCGGGGTCGACAGCTCGGTGGTTGCCGCGCTGGCTGCGCAAAGCGGGGCGGAAGTCATTGGTATAACGCTGCAGCTTTACGATCACGGTGCCGCCAGCGGCCGCAAGGGTGCGTGCTGTGCCGGCGATGACATCCGCGACGCGCGCGCCGTGGCAGACCGGCTGGGCATCGCGCATTACGTGTTCGACCATGAGAACGCATTCCGCGAATCGGTGGTGGAACGCTTTGCCGACGATTATCTGGCGGGGCGCACGCCGATCCCCTGCATCCGCTGCAACATGGGGCCAAAGTTTACCGACCTGTTCAAGATGGCGCGCGAACTGGGGGCGGACTGCCTGGCGACCGGGCATTACGTCCAGCGCGTGATCGGCGCGGCAGGCCCGGAACTGCACCGGGCACTCGATCCGGCGCGCGACCAGAGCTATTTCCTTTACGGCACCACCGAGGCGCAGCTCGACTATTTGCGTTTTCCGCTGGGCGGCTTGCCCAAACCCGAAGTACGCCGCCTTGCCGAGGCCGCCGGGCTGACCGTCGCGGCAAAGCCCGACAGTCAGGACATCTGCTTTGTTCCCGATGGCGATTACGCCAAGGTTGTCCGCGCCGTGCGGCCAGAGGGCGTCGCGAGCGGCGACATTGTCCATGCGACCAGCGGCGAAGTGCTGGGCCAGCATCGCGGGGTTATTCATTATACCGTGGGCCAGCGCCGGGGGCTCGAGATCGGCGGCTTGGCCGAGCCGCTTTACGTGACCGGCATTGATGCCGCCGCACGGCACGTGCTGGTAGGCCCGCGCCACCTGCTGGCGGTCAGTTCCGCGCGGGTTATCGAAACCAACCGCATCGGCCCGTTACCCGATGTGCCGCTGACCGCCAAAGTGCGCTCGCTGGCCAAGCTGGTTCCAATCACGCTGGACGGTCCGCTGGGCGACGATGCGGAAACGACGATCCACTTCGCCACCCCTGAATACGGCGTCGCGCCGGGACAGGCGGCGGTAATCTATGCGGGTGACCGGGTAGTCGGCGGCGGCTGGATCGAAAGCACCCAGGCGGCGGTTTAGAATCTAACGACGATCGCTGCCGCCCTTGGCTGGAGTGCACTCGCCTCGAAGGATACGCTGGCACGGCGCCCACCCAAACTGCGGCACGGTTCACCGACGGATGGCCTGCCCTACTGTCACTCATCGCATTTTTCAGGAACAATTCGCGGCCCGACCAGTTCGCTGCGCATTGCCCCACATGCTGTTTTATCGAGGGCAATTCCGTAGCTAAGGAGCAGGTAAAATGGATAACAATCAGACCATGGATCGTAGCGAAACGCATGATGCCATCTCGTCCGAAAAAGTAGACGGCACCGCGATTTATGGGCGTGATGGAGAGCGGATCGGCTCTGTGCACCATCTCATGATCGGCAAGCGGGACGGCAAGGTCCGTCATGCGGTCGTCAGCTATGGCGGCTTTCTGGGTATGGGTGAGGACTATTTCCCACTGCCGTGGAACGAACTGACTTATGACGAGAATCGCGGGGGCTATGTGATCGATCGCGACCTCTCGCAACTCAGGGGAGGGCCTCGCTATCAGCGCGATCAGGAACCCACCTGGGACCGGGCATATGACGAGAAAGTGACGAACTATTACGGCACGTTTTGACAAGCAGAATAATTCTCTCCGTCGCCGCCATCCAGCGGCGGCGGAGAAATAGACTGGAGAAATAAAACTCTAGCTCCCCCAGGGCTCCAGTACGCAGCCCCAGCCTTCGCGGAAGGTCGCGGTCTGTTTGGCCAGTAGCGGGAACCGCGCGGTGACGGAGTGGGCGTCCTTGTCCTCGGTCAGCACCACTAACGCCATGCCGCGTTCAAAGTCCTGGCGGCAATCGGGCAAAGGCCGACCGGCGACATAGCGGCACGAGCAGGCCACTTGCGCCCCCAGTGACGCACCCGTGCGGGCATAGCCCATGATCGCCCCGCCATACCACACGACCGCGCCAATAATCGCCGCCAGCATGAGCCACGGCCAGCGCCGCCGACGCGTCTGCCGGACAGATGGTTGGGGACCGGTTGGTAAACTGCTGGGGTTGACGGTTGCCATGACGCCCGGTTCTTGCGCATGAGGGCGCACCATGTCGAGCCCCCGGACCGCGTTTATCCTGTCGTTGCTTCTGTTTTCCGCGCTTTCGGGTTGCGGTAGGCCTAGCGAATCGGCGCCCGCCGCATTGTCGCCAGCGGCCCTGCAGGCGGTCGTCCCCAAGCCGGGCGTGGCGCGCAAGGATCTGGCGCGGGCGATTGACGGCCTGTTCAGCGATACCAAAGCCGGGGAAACCCGCGCGCTGCTGGTCATGTCGGGCGGACGGGTCGTGGCCGAGCGTTATGGCGCGGGGTACGATGCCAATACCCGGCTGGGCGGCTGGTCGATGTCCAAAAGCGTCACCGGGGTGCTGATCGGGCAACTGGTGTCCGACGGACGCCTGCGCATGGACGAGACCCCGCCGGTTCCCGCTTGGCAGCGCTCTGGCGACCCGCGCGGCGCGGTGACCTTGCGGCAATTGCTCCAGATGCGCTCCGGCTTGCGGCACACCGAAATGGCCTCCGACATAGGCAGGCCCATCTACCAGTCGGACGAGGTGCGAATGCTGTTCCTCGACGGGCGCGACAATATGGCCGCCTATGCCGAAGCCCAGCCGATGGAAACCGCGGCCGGGCGCGAGTGGGAGTATTCCTCTGCAACCAGCGTTATCCTAGCCGATCTGGCGGCCCGGGCACTGACCGACAGTCCGGACCCGGAAACCCGCCGCGCCGCCGTCGCTGAATATATGCGCACGCGGTTGTTCGAACCGCTCGGCATGAAATCCATGACTGCCGAGTTCGACGCCTCGGGCACCATGGTCGGCTCCAGCCTGATCCACGCCACCGCGCGCGATTGGGGCAAGTTTGGCGAGTTCCTGCGCAACGGCGGCGCGGTGCAAGGCGCGCAAGTGCTGCCGCGCGGCTGGATCGAATTCATGACCACGCCCAGCCCGCGCAACCCCGGCTATGGCGCGCAATTGTGGCTCAACCGTCCGCAATCTGATGGCAAAGTCCGGCTATTGCCCGGCCGCGCGCCCGCCAGCCTGTTCGCCGCCGTCGGGCACCTCGGTCAATATGTGCTGGTTTCTCCGAAACAAGGACTGACCTTGGTCCGCCTGGGCCACAGCAACGATGACCAGCGCCAACGCGTACTCGATCACTTGGCCGAAATCGTCGGGCTGTTTCCCAAGCGCTAACCCGTCAGTTTGACCGGCTTACCCGCAAATCCCGCGTCGACATGGCCTTCGGGATCGGGGTGGATCAGCATTTCAACGTCGGGAAATTCGGCGAGCAGCTTGGCCTCGATCTCGTCCATGACGACATGCGCGTCGGTGATGGTCATGTTGCCGTCGACCCAAACATGGAACTGGACGAAATCGCGGTTGCCCGATGTCCTGGTGCGCAGATCGTGGACGCCGCGCAGTTCGGGATGGCGGGCCAAGACTTTGAGAAATCGGTCCTTTTTCTCTTGCGGCCATTCATGATCCATCAACTGATCCATGGCCTCTTGCGACGCGCGCCATGCACTCCACCCCAGCCAAGCCGCGATCAACAGGCCAAAGAACGGGTCAGCCCCGGCAATTCCAACAAACTGATCCAGCGCCAACGCGACAATCACCGCCAGGTTGAGCAGCAAGTCAGACTGGTAATGAACATTGTCGGTCTTGATCGCCAGACTGCCCGTGCGGCTGATGACATGGCGCTGCCACGCCAGCAGCGCCACAGTGGCGGCCAAAGCGATGCCGGACACCATAATGCCGTCGCCCGCCGCTTCTGGCCGGACGCCCGCGATCAGTTGCGTTATCGCGCGGAAGCCAAGGCTGAGCGCCGATATCACGATCAGCACGACCTGGAACATCGCCGCCAGCGCCTCCGCCTTGCCGTGGCCGAAGCGGTGGTTCTTGTCGTCGGGCTGCGCGGCGACCCAGACCCCCGCCAAAGTGGCAAAGCTGGCGATCAGATCGAGCACGGTATCGGCAAGACTGCCCAGCATCGCGGTCGACCCGGTCGACCACGCCGCCCATGCTTTCAGCACCACCAGCAGTGTTGCCACTGAAATGCTGGCGAACGCGGCGCTGCGGGTCAGCCTGTCATTGGCCGGGCTGGTCAGGGACGTGATGTCGGTCATGGATAAAGCAACGTGCTGGACCAGCCGAGCGGCGCGGCTGCATCGCGGATAAAGCGGCGGCGTTCGTGCAGGCGGTGTTCGCGATCTTGCCAGAATTCTATCGCAGCGGGCACTACGCGGTAGCCATGCCAATGGGGCGGGCGCTGGACCGGCCCATCGCCAAACCGCGCCTCCGCCTCGGCAAAGCGGGCGACGAAGGTTTCGCGAGACTCCAGCGGAGCGGACTGGTCCGATGCCACCGCGCCCAGCTGCGAATCACGCGCGCGGCTGGCGAAATAGGTGTCGGCGACGTCATCGCTTACCCGTTCTACCGCGCCTTCAATGCGGATCTGGCGGCGCAACGATTTCCAGTGAAACAGCAGCGCGGCTTGGGGGTTGGCGTCCAGTTCCCCGCCCTTGCGGCTGTGCGAATTGGTGTAGAACACGAACCCATCCAGCCCGTGTCCCTTCAGCAGGACCATGCGAACTGATGGCACCCCCTGCGGCGTGGCAGTGGCCAGCGCCATGGCATTGCCGTCGTTGAGTTCCGTCTCCCGCGCCTGAGCGAACCATTTGCCGAACAAGCCGAACGGATCGCTATGCGGAATCGAGTCGTCGTCCTGTTCGGTTGACACAGTTTACACAGTCCTTGGCGATTAAAGCCCCCTTCTCGGAAGGGGCGCAGCATTTGCGTCTGCATAGGCTTCGCACGTGCGGTAGGAAAGTGCGAACTGCGCGCAATAACGAACGCCCCATATGCCAAGCCTTGTGCCAAACCCTTTGGGCAACTAGCTAGGGCGCATGGCAGATCCCTATGTAACCCTTGGCGTACCCCGCAACGCGGCAGAGAAGGACATCAAGTCCGCTTACCGCAAGCTGGCCAAGGAACTTCATCCTGACAAGAACAAGGACAATCCCAAAGCCACCGCGCGGTTTAGCGAGGTAACGCACGCCTATGACCTGCTGTCCGACAAGGACAAGCGCGCCCGCTTTGATCGCGGCGAGATCGATGGCGATGGCAATCCGACCAGCCCGTTTGCCGGAATGGGCGGCGGCGGCATGGGTGGCGGTCGGCCCGGTCACGGCGGTTTCGCCGGGGGTCATGGTGGCGGCTTTGGCGGCGATGAAGGCATCGACTTGTCCGACATGTTCGAAGGCCTGTTCGGCGGCCGTGGTGGGGGCATGGGCGGAGGAATGGGCGGACGGCGCGCTCCGCCGAAGGGTGCCAGTGTCCAGTATCGCCTGAAAGTACCGCTGACCGACGCGGTCACTTGCGCGCCCCAGCGCATCACGCTGGGCGACGGCAAGACCATCGACCTGAAACTGCCCCTAGGCGTGGAAGATGGCACCCAGATGCGGCTGGGCGGCAAGGGTGAGCCGGGTCCCGGTGGCAGCGGCGACGCCATTGTCACCATTGCGGTTGAACCGCACCCGTTTTTCCGCCGCGACGGTGATAATCTGCGGATCGACTTGCCGATCACGCTGGACGAGGCGGTGAACGGCGGCAAAGTCAAAGTGCCGACCGCAGAAGGCGCGGTCATGCTGACCGTCGCGCCGGGCAGCAGTTCGGGCAGGACCCTGCGGCTGGGCGGCAAGGGCTTTTCGCGCAAGGACGGCTCGCGCGGCGATCAGCTGGTCACGCTGGAGATAGATCTGCCCGCCGATGACGCCGATCTGAAGCAGCGCCTTGAGGGCTGGCACGATACCCGCAATCCCCGGGCAAAGCTGGGCGTCTGAAGTGGGCGGGCAGGATCTCGGCGGGCGCGATCTTGGCGAGTTGGGCCAGCGCCCCCCGTTGATTCCGCACCTTTCACCCGAGGCCCGCCGCCAGCAAGCCCTGCAATCACAGCGCAGCGGCATGTCGCTCCGCCAGCGCCACGCCGGGCCGGGCACCCGGCTGCACCGCATTTATACCCGGGTGTGGTGCGGTGCATGGAATGACGGGATGATCCACGCGGGCAATCTCGCCTACACCACCATCGTCGCGCTGTTCCCGTTTTTCATCACGGTGACCGCGATCTTCTCGGCAATCGGTGAACAGCGCCAGCGCGAGGCCTCGATTGATGCCCTGCTGCAGGCGGTGCCGCCGGTCGTCGCCCGCGCGTTGGCTCCGGTGGCGCATGACGTTGTCGCCGCACGGAGCGGCTGGTTGTTGTGGCTAGGCGGCCTGGTCGGGCTGTGGACGGTGGGCAGTCTGATCGAGACGATCCGCGATATCCTGCACCGGGCCTATGGCGCGGCGACGGTGGAAACGTTCTGGCAGCACCGCTTGCGGTCAACCGGCATCATCGTCCTCGCCGTGGTGGCGCTGCTGTTTTCATTGCTGGCACAAGTGGCGCTGGGCGCCGTGGAGCAGGCCGTGCACGCCTGGTATCCGCGCGCCGATGCCTTGATCAGTGAAATCGCGGTAGGCCGGATCGTGCCTGCCGGGCTGCTGTTCCTGTCGCTCTACGCGCTGTTTTATTCGCTCACCCCGGCACCCTTTCGCAGTCGGGCTTATCCCAAATGGCCGGGCGCATTGTTTGTCACGCTGTGGTGGGTGGCGGTGACGATGGCACTGCCCTTGGCGCTGCGCACGCTGTTCAATTATGACCTGACATACGGCAGCATGGCGGGGGTAATGATCGCGCTGTTCTTTTTCTGGCTGATCGGCTTAGGAATGGTGATCGGTGCAGAACTCAACGCCGCGCTTGCAGAGACACCCGAGGAGCGCGATATGCCTGAGGAACGTGATATAATCGGGCAAACAGATAACCGGGCACGCCATAACCCGGCAGCCAAGGGTGGAGAATTGAGGGAATGAACGGATTGATGCAGGGCAAGCGGGGCCTGATCATGGGGCTGGCCAACGACAAGTCGCTGGCTTGGGGCATCGCGCAAAAGCTGCACGAACACGGTGCGGAGCTGGCGTTCACATACCCTAACGCAGCAATCGAAAAGCGCTGCCGACCACTCGCCGCGCAGCTTGGCAGCGATTTCGTGTTCCCTTGCGATGTTGGCGACATGGCCGATCTGGACGCGGCCTTTGCCACGCTGGCGGCGCGCTGGCCGACCATCGACTTCGTCGTCCATGCCATCGGCGCTTCGGACAAAAACGAGCTGCGCGGGCGATACAGCGACACCAGCCTGGAAAACTTCCTCAACACCATGAACATCAGCGTGTTCAGCCTGACCGCGATCACCCAGCGCGCGGCGGTGATGATGCCGGAGGGCGGATCGATCCTGACGTTGACGTATTACGGCGCGGAAAAGGTCGTGCCGCATTACAACGTCATGGGTGTGGCGAAATCGGCGCTGGAGACCAGCGTCAAATATCTGGCCGCAGACCTTGGCCGCGACAACATCCGCGTCAATGCGATCTCTGCCGGACCAATCCGCACGCTGGCCGCATCGGGCATTGGCGATTTCAACCTGATCCTGAAGTGGAACGAGCTGAATGCGCCTTTGGGCCGAAACGTGACGATTGAGGACGTCGGCGGCGCGGGGCTATACCTGCTGTCCGATCTGGCATCGGGTGTGACGGGCGAGATTCATCATGTGGATGCGGGCTACAACGTCATCGGCATGAAGCGCGAAGACGCCCCGGATATTGCGCTTGCCTGATAAATACTCCGGCGCATGATACTTAATCGCTTGCATGATCTGGCGCTCGGCTTGCCCCGGGTGGGCAAGCGTGTGCTGGCGGTCTTGCTGGACACGCTGCTCTGCGTTGCGACCGTGCTCTGCGGTTATTACCTGCGGCTGGGCTATTGGATCCTGCCGACGGGCATCCAGTTGCTGCCGATAGCGGTGTCGATCATTCTGGCGATCCCGCTGTTCATCCGGGTTGGGCTGTACCGCGCGATCTTCCGCTATTCAGGCCGCGCGGCACTGGGCGCGCTGGCGCTGGCGGGGTCCGTGTATGGTGCGACATTTGCCACCGTGTTCACCTTCATCGGCATCGACAAGGTGCCGCGCACATTGGGCCTGATCCAGCCGATCCTGCTGATTGCGGCGGTCGGCATGTCACGCGTGGCGGTGCGGTTCTGGCTCGGCGGCGGCTATGCCCAGATCCGCGCAATGAACAGCCGCAGCCGGGTGCTGATCTATGGCGCGGGACGTGCGGGCAGGCAATTGGCGGCGGCGCTGGCGGGTAGCAGCGAGATGCGGGTCGTCGGCTTTGTCGATGATGATACCTCGCTGCATGACAGCCTGCTCAACGGCCAGCCAATCCATCCGGCAGACCGTCTGGAGGCGCTGATCGCCACCGAACAGGTCGGCCACGTGCTCCTCGCCATGCCATCCGCCACCCGCGCCCGGCGCAGCGAAATCCTGTCGGTGCTGAAACACAGCGCGGTGCAAGTGCGCACCCTGCCCGATTTGAACGACATCGCCCGTGGCCGGGTGACCGTGAACGACTTGCGCGAACTCGATATCGAGGATCTGCTGGGCCGCGATCCGGTGACGCCCAATCCGGTGCTGCTGGGCCGCAATGTGCTGGGCAAGACCGTGCTGGTGTCCGGTGCGGGCGGTTCGATCGGTTCCGAACTGTGCCGCCGCATCATGCGCCTCGGCCCGCGCTGCCTGATCCTCTATGACGTCAGCGAGCCTGCGCTCTATGCCGTCCACCGCGAACTGGTGGGTATTGAGCCTGCGGGCGAAGGCATAGCCCGCGCCGAACTGGTGCCTTTGCTGGGGTCGGTAACCGACGCAAAGCGGCTGACATCGATCATGGCCGCGTTTCAGCCCGACACGATCTACCACGCCGCAGCCTACAAACATGTGCCGCTGGTCGAGCATAACCCCGGCGAGGGGCTGCACAACAACGTCTTCGGAACGCTGACGACCGCGCAAGTGGCGCAGGCGCACGGCGTCAGCGACTTCGTGCTGATCAGCACCGACAAGGCCGTCCGTCCTACCAATGTGATGGGCGCCAGCAAGCGATTGTCCGAAATGGCGCTGCAGGCGCTTGCGGCTGAAGGCGGCAAGACCCGCTTTTCGATGGTCCGTTTCGGCAATGTCCTCGGCTCCAGCGGCTCAGTCGTACCGCTGTTCCGCAAGCAGATCCGCGAGGGCGGGCCGCTGACGATCACCCACACCGACATCACCCGCTATTTCATGAGCATTCCCGAGGCCGCCGAGCTGGTCATCCAGGCCGGATCAATGGCGCACGGAGGCGAAGTGTTCGTGCTCGACATGGGCGAGCCGGTGCGCATCGTCGATCTGGCGCGCAATATGATCGAGCTGTCCGGCTTGCGCGTGCGCGACGCCGCCGCGCCCGATGGCGACATCGAAATCGCCGTGGTTGGCCTCAGGCCCGGTGAAAAGCTGTACGAGGAACTGCTGATCAGCGCGGGCGATCAACCCACCGACCACCCGCGCATCATGAAAGCGCGCGAACCGATGCTCGGTTGGGCCGAACTGTCACCCAAGCTGGACGAGCTTGCGAGCCACATCGCCAGGAACGATGCCCAGGCCGTGCGCCGCTGCCTGCAATCGCTGGTGCCCGAATTCGCGCCGACCGACGCGGTTTGTGATTTCGTCTATCTGCGGCAGGAAACCACGGCCTCAGCGTGATCGCGCCTTTCGGCTCCGGGGCCGCCGCGCGGCCCAGCCGCCGATCATCAGCATGGTGGGCGCGATCATGGTGTTGACCAGATCGTGCAGCCCGGCTCCCAACGTCGCTTCCTCGCTGCCCATGCCGTCCAGCATCAGATCCATCCCCTCGTTAACCATCGACAGCACCAGCAGGGTCAGCCAGCATTGCCATTTCAGCGGATCACGGCGCAGGATCAGGCTGGCGGCCAGCAGCAACCCCAGCCCGACATAGATATGCAGCGCATCGGGCGACAGCCCGGTCACGTCGCCGATCTTGAGCTTGAGATCGCCCCAGAAAATCGCGACATGGCGGACATACGACACGGCAGTCGTAGCGGCAGTGGCAATCAGACCCATGATCAAACTCCAGGTAACGGGGGCTGACCGGCAAACAGCCGCTCATAAGTATCGCGCTCATGCGCATCGAGCACATCGGGATCGAGCATCGCCAGCGCCCGCTCCCGCGCGGCCAAACCCAGTCGCCGCGCGCGCGCAGGGTCAGCCAGCATCGCCGCCGCCGCAGCGGTCAGCGCCTCAACATCACGAAACGGCACCAGCGCACCGGTTTCGCCATCACTGACGAGATCGCCTTGCCAATCGAGATCATAGGCCACGATCGGCGCACCGCCGAGTGCGCTTTCCGACAAGGCGCGGCCGGTCAGCGGTGATAATACCAGCGCACAGTGCGCGTTGAGCTGCGCGAGCGAACGCTGATCCTGATTGCCGCCAAACACCACGCGTTCGGCCACCCCGGCCTCTGCCGCTTGCGCCAACAAAGCCTCTCGCATGTCACCATCGCCGGCGAAAAACAGCGAGACATCATGCCCCTGCGCGACAACGCCCGCCAGCACGCGCACGGCATCATCGGGAAACTTCACCGCACCTAGCCGGCCAATGCACAACATGTAGCGCCCCGGGTCGATCCCCAGCCGGTCAAACAATGCCTGATCAGTGCCGCGTTCGCTTGGCGGCGTGCGGTGTTCGGGCGCAAGGAGATTGCCATAGCGGAAGATCGTCGTGCGATCGGCCCTCGCCCCGCCATGCACCGCAAAGTCGACGTTGTCCTGATTCGGCGCGGCAATCACATCGGCACGCGGCAGTACGAATCGCTCAACCTTTTCTTCCAGCGCGGTCGAGCGGAAAAAGCGCGGGTACATCGGCTTGCCGGTGTTGGCGCGCACCTTGTCGTTGTTGCCGTTGACGCGGATGAGCATTGGTCGCCCGGTCACCGCCTTCAGCGCCAGTCCGAACAAACCGAGATAGAGGGGGTCACCCACCCGGATCACCGCGACATTCTCACGCCGGATCAGCCGCGCCAGTGTGATGAACAGGCCAAGTTGCCCGATCAGGAAATTGAGCGGGAACAGCCCACCCAGCCACGCAAAACGCCCGACCTTGCCTTCTATAAAGCTGTGGCGCGCGGCCAGTTCATGCCACACCGGACGGCCAAAACGCCCGGTCCACTCAGGCGAAGTCAGTAGCGTGGCGAACGGGTGAACGCTGTAAACATGATCGAAAAACCCATCCAGATCGCGGCAGGTGATCGATGGCTCCAGCCCGCGTTCGCGAATCATCTCAAGCGTATAGGCCGCATCCAGTACCAGCAGCGCGCGCCTGTTTGTCATGGGTCTGGTGTTGGCATCGGGCATTGCCGCGCGGTCTAAAGGCCTGCACCGGGCTTGGCAATCGTGTGCTATGGCATGTGCTATTGTTTCAGCATTACCCCCCGGCTAAGAGAACCTCCGCCTAGAATATCCGGCGCATTCATCGGAGTACACAATGCACTTGTCGGTGATCGACGCCGGACTGGGCAACATCAAGTCGATCAAGCGCATGGTCGAACACATCGGTGGAACCGCCGACCTCATCAGCGATCCGGCCCTGTTGACAGGCGCCGAGGCGGTGCTGCTGCCGGGGGTTGGCCACTATGACTACGGCATGAAACTGCTACACCAAGGCGGCTGGATCGCCCCCTTGAACGAGGCCGCGCTGGGCCGCCGTGTGCCCGTGCTCGGCATCTGCCTTGGCATGCAGCTGATGTGCCGGGGCAGCGAGGAAGGCTCCACCCCCGGGCTGGGCTGGATCGCGGCTGACGTCAAACGTATCGACACCGGCGGCGATGCGCGCCTGAAAATTCCGCATATCGGCTGGTCGGCAACGACGGTTGACCGGCCCGGCGACATTCTGCCCGATCAGGAGGAAGAGCTGCGGTACTATTACGTGCACAGCTTTCGCGCCGTCTGCGATGATCCGGCGGACGTGCTGTGCAGCGCCGAGCACGGCACGCGCTTTACCTCAGGCTTTGCGCACCAGAACTTGCGCGGGGTGCAGTTTCACCCGGAAAAGAGCCACCGTTTTGGCATGGAACTGTTCCGGCGTTTTCTGGACATCGCGCACTGATGCTCAACCACCGCATTATCCCGACCCTGCTGCTGCGCGACGGCGGCCTCGTCAAAACCACCAAATTTGGCAAGCCGAGCTATGTTGGCGATCCGATCAACGCGGTGAAGATCTTCAACGACAAGGAAGTCGATGAGCTGATCGTGCTGGATATCGAGGCCACACGCAGCGGCCGTCCGCCGGACTTCGCCATGGCCGAATGGCTGGCCGAGGAATGCTTCATGCCGCTGTGCTGGGGCGGCGGCATCCGTAATGCCGATGATGCCGGACGGTTGTTTGGCCTGGGCATCGAGAAGGTGTCGCTGCAAACGGAAGCGCTGGCCGACATGACGCTGGTGAGCGAACTGGCGAGCCGCCACGGCAGTCAGGCGGTGGTGGTGTCGATCGATCTGGAGAAAGACTGGCTCGGCAAGACCCGGCTGCGTACCGCCAGGGGTAAGGACAAACGCGACTGGCGCGAGGTCTTGCGCCAAGCCGTCGCCGCCGGCGCGGGCGAAGTGCTGCTCACTTGCGTGGACCGCGAAGGCACCCGCGGCGGCATGGACCTGGCCGTGATCCGCGAGGCGAGTACCCTGCTCGACATTCCGCTGATCGCTTGCGGCGGCGCGGGATCGCTGGAGCATATGCGCGAAGCTACTGACGCCGGGGCCAGCGCGGTGGCGGCGGGCGCCTTTTTCGTCTGGCAAGGACCGCACCGCGCGGTATTGATCACTTATCCACGCCCGGCCGAAATCGCGGCTATCTGGGGAAATTAAACCTGATGTATCCCGCCAACACCCGAGTCTGCACGCGCTGCATCATGGACGATACCGCTGCGGATATCGTGTTCGACGACTCCGGCGTCTGCAATTACTGCACGGAGTTTCTGATCCGGCTGGACCACTTCGTCGATCCCGATCCCGTCGCCCGCGAGCGCAAGCTGAATGATCTTGTCGCCAAGGTGAAGGCGCAGGGCAAAGGCAAGCCCTATGACTGCATCATCGGCGTCTCGGGCGGGGTGGACAGCAGCTATACGCTGGTGCGCGCGGTGCAACTGGGCCTGCGCCCGCTGGCCGTCCACATGGACAGCGGCTGGAACGCCGAAGTCGCCGCCAACAACATCGCCAATCTGGTGCGCGGACTGGGCGTTGATCTATACACTCATGTCATCGATTGGCCCGAAATCCGCGGGTTGATGGAGGCGATGTTCGCCGCCGACGTTCGCGATGTCGAGGTGCTCTATGACAATGCGCTGGCGGGCGTCGTCTTTGGTCAGGCAGCCAAGCACCGCCTACACTACATCCTCGCTGGTTCGAACATGGCGACCGAGGGCATGCGGATGCCGGGCGAGTGGACGTGGCACAAGATGGACAAGCGCAACATCACCGGCATATCAAAGCGGTTTGGCGGGCCAAAACTCAAGACTTTCCCGGCGCTGGGCACGATTGGCTACATGAAGCACATCCTGGTTGACCGGGCGCACTGGATCGCATTTCTCGACTTCATCGATTACCGCAAGGACGCCGCGCTCGAGGAACTGCAGCGCGATTACGGCTACAAACCCTATGCCTACAAACACTATGAATCGGTGTTCACCCGGTTCTGGCAAGGTTACATGCTGCCGCGCAAGTTCGGTTACGACAAGCGCAAGCCGCACCTTTCGACGCTAGTGATGACCGGACAGATGACCCGCGACGAGGCCATGGCTCGGATGGACGAGATCGCCTATCCCAGCCAACGCGACCTTGATGCCGACAAGCAGTATTTTCTCAAGAAGATGGGCTGGTCGGAGGAGAAATTCGAAGCGTATCTAGCGCGGCCCGAAGTCCCGCACGATGCCTATCCCTCCGAAGCCGC